>CAIYWM010000939.1 GCA_903929895.1 uncultured Alphaproteobacteria bacterium | reverse complement strand
TCCCGAACGAGGCGATCAGCTTCAGCTTGGACCCGGCCTGCGACAGCAAGCGGCTGTCGATCCGGTCGGTGACGGTCGGCACCAGCACGTCGGCGGCTTTCACCGCCTCGACGAGCTGCGGGCCGGTCATCGGCTTGTCGTCGGCGTTGAGGCGGGTGTCGAACAGCTCCATGAGACGCGTCTCGATCGCGTCGGGAAGCTTTCGGGTGACGATCACCAGCGGCTTTTTCTTCGGGGTGGACGGCATGTGAAAATGGGACCGGCGCTGGCTCGAGACAGTGACAAAGCCCGATTACCAAGTCCGCGCGCGTTTTGTCCAGCAAACGCCCCCGTCTTTCGCAATGCTGGAAAGTGACGCTTTTCCAGCAACTTGTCGCCTCATTTGAAGAATTCAGGTATAGAAACGCCAATGGGAATTCGATCGTCGGTCCTGCTTGGTGCCTTCTGCGTCGCTCTGGTGGCATTTTCCCTGCCCCAGACCGGCGGAAAAGCAGCCTTCGCGGCCGACAAACCGACCAATGTCCAGCGCAAGGGCTCCGGCCTGCCCATTCCCCGCTTCGCCTCTCTCCGTTCCGACGAGGTCAATGTCCGGACCGGGCCGGGCTCGCGCTATCCGGTCGACTGGGTGTTCAAACGCAAGGCCATGCCGGTCGAGATCGTCGCCGAGTACGAGAACTGGCGCAAAATCCGCGACTGGCAGGGGGCCAGCGGCTGGGTTCACCAGAGCCTGCTCACCGGCAAGCGCTCCTTCATCATCAACGCGAAAACCGCCAGCCTGCACAAGACGCCGGCCGCATCCGCAGAGGTCGTGGCCAAGCTCGAGCCCGAAGTCCTGGGCGAGATCCGCTCCTGCGCCGGCGACTGGTGCCGGGTCAAGGTTTCAGGCGTCAGCGGCTGGATCGAACGGAGTGGCATGTGGGGCGTCTACAAATCCGAGCCGATCAACTAGCGGCCGACCGGGCCGCCCCGTAGAACGGGGTCACCGTGACCCACGACGTCAGTCTCACCTACTCCCGCTTCGAGCACATGCCGCCGTCCGCCGTGGCGCTGGCGGTGCTTCTGCATGTCGGCGTGGGACTGGCGCTGTTCTGGATCTCGCCGCTGCGTCCGATCGATCATTTCGAGGATGCCATCGAGATCTCGATGGATGCACCGGCGGCCATGACCCCGGTCGCAGAGCAGAAGACCGAGCCGACGCCGGAACCAGCCGCTGCACCAGCGCCGCCGCCGCCCGCGCCCGCAGCCAGCGCGCCGACACCCAGGCCGCAGCCTGCGACGCCGCCGATGCGCCTCGGCCTTCCGCCCCCTCCCGCCGAGCGCAGCACCAACCCGCGCGACGTCGCCGGCGCCGAGACGCCCGCCCCACGTGCAACGGACATGCCCACACCCGACACGGTGAAAGAGGCGGGCCCGAAGGAGGAATCCAAGCCGGAGGAGCCGAAGCCGCAGGAGGCCAGGCAGGAGCCGCCGCCCCAGCAGCAGGCGCTCGCTCAGCCGGAACCTCCGGCACCCCAGCAGCCGGCAGTTGCCCAGCCGGAACCCCCACCGCCACCGCCGCAACAGGCGGTTGCCAAGCCCGAACCGCCGCCGCCTCCACCCCCGCCGTCGCTCGAGCAGGCGCTGCCGCCGCTCGACGCGCCGCCGCCGCCCGTGACCGAGCGGGACATACCGAAGCCACCTCCGGCCCCTCGCGCGGCACCGCCGCCGCAGCAGCAACAGGCTGCACGGCCGGCGCCGCCCCCGCCTGCGCCGCAGCAGCAGCAGCAGCAGCAGCAGGCTGCGCGGCCGGCACCGCCTCCTCCTGCGCCGGCCCCGGCGCAGCGCCCGCCACCGCCCCAGCAGCAGCAGCTTCGACCCTCACCGCTGGCGCCGCAGGCGCCGGGGGGCTCGGGCTCGCGGGCCGCCGCTCAGCCCTCACCCGCCTTCCGCAATCCCGCCGACGAATACGGACAGAAACGGGCGCAGGAGCAGTATCTGTGGCAGGTGATGCGACGGATCGCGCAGTTCCCCTACGTGCCGAAGAACACCGGTGTCATCCGCGAGGAAGGCACGGTGCTGACCCGGGTGACGATCTCGCGCTCGGGAGAGCTGCTCGGCGTGGTCATGGAGAAATCGAGCGGTCTTCCCTCGCTCGACGCCGGCGTGATGGACACGATCCGGCGCGCCAGTCCCTATCCGCCGCTGCCCGCCGACATCCCGGGCGATCGCCACACGTTCCAGCTTCCCGTCAGCTTCCGCTACAACGAGCAGCGCTGACGGCGGCGGTTCCGCTGCCGATCCGGCTGGCCGAGACCGCCGCTCGACCGTAGAACTTGCGGTGCCGTGATTCATGACAGCTTCCTCCGGTCGCAGTCCGGGCGGATGTCGCCGGCGGCGCTTGCCCTGGCGATCGGCCTGCATGTGCTCGTCGCCGCGGCCCTGTGGTGGGCCGCGCCGTCGCGCCGTCTCGACCATGCGGAAACGCCGATCATGATCTCGATCGATCCGCAGCCCCTGTCCGCCGGGAACGCGGCGGCCTCCGCTGCTGCCGCGTCCGAGGTGTTGCCGCCCGAACCCGCGCAATTGCAGGCGACGCCCGCCGAAACGGCTCCGGTCGACGCGCAGCCGACACCTGAGCCCCCGCAGCAGGCCGCCGTCGCACCGGCCGTCCCGACGCCCGCCCCCCAGACACCTGCCGAACCGCCACCGGCTCCACCGCCGCGCCAGAGTGCCGAGCCCGCACCCGGTCCACCCCCTGCGCCGCCCGAGAAGGTGGTCGCGGAGCCTGCCCCGGCAGCAGAGCCTGCGCCCGCACCGGCCGAGACGGCCACCGCCGCCCCGCAACCTCCGACCGAAGCGGAAGCGGAGGCGGAGGCGGAGGCCACGTGGCAGACCGATGCCTCGTCCTGGAAGCCGCAGGTGACGCTGGAGCCCTCGCCGCCGACACCGCCGCCGCGTCCGGTCCGCCCGGCCCCGCGCCCACCGACCACGCCCCGCACGGCCCAGGCACCGGCTACGCGGCTACAGGATTATCCGCCGCAGACCTCGAGCCTCGGGGGGCCGTCGACCGGTTCTTTCGACCAGGCAATGGGAGATGGCGGCGCCCGCAACGACTATCTGTCGCGCGTGTATCGCCACATCGATCCCTACCGCGACTATCCCGCCGCCGCCCGGGCCGCCGGGCAGCATGGCCGTGTCGTCACGCGGGTCACGATCAACCGGGCCGGCCAACTCCTCGACATCAGGCTCGATCGCTCGAGCGGCTGGCCGCTGATCGACAATGCCGAGATGGCGGCGATCCGGCGGGCCATGCCCTTGCCGCCGGTACCGGACGGCATGCGCGGCGATCCGGTCGTCCTCGTCCTGCCGATGAACTACTGACGGCGGCCGCCGGTCAGGCGAAATCGGCCGAAAGCGCCTGACGCACAGGGGCCGACATCACGGCCATGTGGCCATAGTTGGCGTGATCGAAGCCGACGACGACATCGCCGGTGCCGCTCCTGAACGCCTCGACCTGCGCCGGCGTGAAGGGAAAGCGGATGAACTGGACGGACGACGCCTTGCCGTCCTCGCGCGAACGCTCCTGGTCGTCTTCCGGCACCCCGCGGATCGTCTCGCCGCCGACCCGGATGAAGGCCGTGTGCTCGACGCCCCCCAACGAGCCGAGCACGCGCGCGCGGCGCAGCGGATCGTCGATCTCGAACATCACGGTGGCGACCAGCTCGCGACCCGTGGGGATCAGCGGATTGTAGGCCGCGAGTTCGTCCGGAAGCTGTTCGGCGCCGCCCTTCTCGATGAAGAGCATCTCGAGCACCTGATGCAGCATCGTGTCGAAGGATTCGAAATAGAACGTCGCGAACGGGCCGACTTCGAGCCGGCGGTTCTTCTTGATCTCCGAGATCCGCTTGCGGCGCTCGGCCCGCAGCTTGGCATATTCCGCGATCGGGATGATGTCGGAGGCTTCGATCTTGCGCGCCATCACTTGTCCGTCCCTGCAAGCCCGTAGGCCTGCGCCAGAAGTTCGATCGGATGGCTCGCGCGCGACGGCTTCGGCGCCGTGTCGCCCGCCGTCATCTCCATCACCTGCATCAGGTGATCGGCCGCCAGCGGGCATTCGGACGCGACGAAGCTGGTGTCGTTCTTGAGCGCGGCCTGTGCGGCCGGTTTGCCGACCTTCACCGCGGTCTCGAAATTCTCCGTCCGCGCGCCCCAGATGCCGCCATGGCCGCTGCAGCGCTCGATCACCGCCACGCGCGTGCCGGGCACCAGGCGCAACATTTCAGCCGCCTTGGCGCCCATGTTCTGCGCCCGCGCATGGCAGGCGAGGTGGACGCTGACGCCGCCCTCCAGCGGCTCGAGGCCAGGCGCCAGGCCGTGCTTCTTGGCGATGTCGACGACGTATTCGGAGAGGTCGAAGGTGGCGTTCGACAGGCGCTCGATCGCCGGATCCTTCGGACAGATCAGCTTCCATTCGAACTTGAGCATCAGGGCGCAGGACGGCGTCAGCGCGATGATGTCGTAGCCCTTGTCGACCCACGGCAACAGGGCCGCCGAGACTTCCCGGGCGGCGTTGGCCACCGATTCGATGTCGCCCAGCTCGAGCTTCGGCATGCCGCAGCAGGCCGGATGCACGACCTCGGTCTCGACGCCGTTTTTGGCCAGCACGGCGCGCGCGGCGGCGCCGATGTCGGTGCTGTTGAAGTTCACGAAGCAGGTCGCATAGAGGACCGCCTTGCGCTTGCCGAAGGCCGGCGCCGACTCGTTCAGCACGGCGCCTTCGCGGCGCGCGCGAATCTCGAAGGTCTCGCCGGCATAGCGCGGCAGGCGGGCGCCGTGATGGATGCCGGTCCAGCGCTCCATGCTGTGGCGCGTCACCGTGTTGTGTTCGTCGGTGGCCCAGTTCGCGGCCGCGGCGAGGAAGCTGCCGAGCCGGCCGCTGCGATCGGTGTCGGCGAGCTGCTTGTCGACGAAGTTGATGCCCTTCTTGCGCGCCTGCACGGCGCGATGGCGCAGCATGAGATGCGGGAAATCCAGCGCCCATTCGTGCGGCGGCACATAGGGGCACTTGGTCATGAAGCACATGTCGCAGAGCGTGCAGGCTTCCTCGACCTGAGCGTAGTCTTCCTTCTTCACGCCGTCGAGTTCGCCGGTCGGGCCGTTGTCGATCAGATCGAACAGCCGCGGGAAGGAATCGCACAGGTTGAAGCAGCGCCGACAGCCGTGACAGATGTCGAAGACCCGCTCCATCTCCTTCTCGAGCGCCTTTTCGTCCCAGAACCAGGGGTTCTGCCAGTCGAGGTCGTGGCGGATCGGTGCTTCGAGGCTGCCTTCGCGCATGATCGGTCGCTTTTTTTGAAGGGGAGCGGGAAGAAAAAGGGGACCCGCGCGGGGTCCCCTTCGGAACGAGCCCGGAGGGCTCAGCCCATCGTGTCGAGGGCCTTCTGGAAGCGGCCGGCGTGGCTCTTCTCGGCCTTCGCCAGCGTCTCGAACCAGTCGGCAACCTCGGTGAAGCCTTCCTCGCGCGCGGTGCGCGCCATGCCCGGGTACATGTCGGTGTACTCGTGCGTCTCGCCGGCGATCGCGGCCTTGAGGTTGCTGTCGGTCGGGCCGATCGGCAGGCCGGTGGCCGGATCGCCGCTCACCTCGAGGAACTCGAGATGGCCGTGCGCATGGCCGGTTTCACCCTCGGCGGTCGAACGGAAGACGACGGCGACGTCGTTGTAGCCTTCCACGTCGGCCTTCTGGGCGAAATACAGGTAGCGGCGATTGGCCTGGCTTTCGCCGGCGAAGGCCGCCTTGAGGTTGTCTTCGGTCTTGGATCCCTTGAGGTTCGCCATGGCTCTACTCCCTTTGCGATCGGCCCATCCGCCGATCTCACGAGGGGATTTAGGGGGCCGTGCAGGGCGGCGTCAAGAACCTTAGAACCGTTCTAAGTTATTGCAAACGCTTCGCAATCGCCGCTAGCGGCGGACGCGGACGATGACGTCGACCCGGGAGAGCTTGGTGCCCTCGGGCGGCGCCGGCAGGCCGGCAATCGTCACCTCGTCGGACGGAAAATCGTGCAACTCGCCATCGGTCTCGACGAAGAAGTGATGGTGGTGACCGGTATTCGTGTCGAAATAGGACCGGCCGGGCGCCACGACGACTTCGCGCAGCAGGCCGGCATCGCGGAACTGGTTCAGGGTATTGTAGACCGTGGCCAGCGAAACCGGCATGGGGGTCGCCTTGACCTCGGCATGCAGGCTCTCTGCAGTGACATGGCGATGGCCGCCCTCGAACAGCACGCGCGCCAGCGCGACCCGCTGGCGGGTGGGCCTCAAGCCTGCCGCGCGGAGGCTGACGATAAAATCGGGGCTATTGCCTGTCATGGTGACAGTCTTATGTAAGCGGGCGAAGAAGACAAGAAAAGGGCTTCTCCAGCCGGAAGCGTCGGTTTGCGCCGGACGTCCGGCATCCTTATTCTGGCCCTGAAGCCCTCCGGGGCGGCCTTTGGGACGGTGAATGTGAGCGAGCACGAGCAGAAGAATAGCTATACCTTCGAAGACCTGATCGAATGCGCCAAGGGCAACCTTTTCGGTCCCGGGAACGCCCAGCTGCCGCTGCCGCCCATGCTGATGTTCGACCGCATCGTCAAAATCGATTCGACCGGGGGCAAGTACGGCAAGGGCGAGATCATCGCCGAGCTGGACGTGAACCCCGACCTCTGGTTCTTCGCCTGCCATTTCAAGGGCGATCCGGTGATGCCGGGCTGCCTCGGCCTCGATGCGCTGTGGCAGATGCTGGGCTTCTTCCTGGGCTGGATGAAGGCGCCGGGTCGCGGCCGGGCGATCGGCGTGGGCGAGGTCAAGCTCACCGGCATGATCGTGCCGACCGTCAAGAAGCTGACCTATCACGTGCATCCCAAGCGCCTGATCCTGCGGCGCCTCGTCATGGGGGTCGGCGACGGCTTCGTGACGGCCGACGGCAACCCGGTCTATGAGGCGATCGACATGAAGGTCGGCCTGGTGAAGGACGCCGCGACACCGGCGGCGGCAGTCTGATGAAGCGCGTCGTCGTCACGGGCCTCGGCATCGTCTCCCCGATCGGCAACAACGCCGCCGAGGTGATTCAGTCGCTCAAGGAAGGCAAGTCGGGCATCGAATTCGTGCCGCAGTATCGCGAACTTGGCTTTCGCAGCCAGGTCGCCGGCACGCTGAAGCTCAACGTGGAGGAGCTGGTCGACCGGCGCCTCATGCGGTTCATGGGCAACGGCGCGGCCTATGCCTATCTCTCGATGAAGCAGGCGATCGAGGATGCCGGCCTCTCGGAGGCAGAGATCTCGAACGACCGGACCGGCCTCGTCGCCGGCTCGGGCGGGCCGACCACCGGCGCCATCGTGCAGGCGGCCGTCGTCGCCAAGGAAAAGGGGCCCAAGCGCGTCGGCCCCTTCCAGGTGCCGCGCGCCATGTCGAGTACCGTCTCGGCGAACCTCGCCACGGCCTACAAGATCAAGGGCCCGAGCTATTCGATCAGCTCGGCCTGCTCGACCTCGGCGCACTGCATCGGCAACGCCGTCGAGACTATCCAGCTCGGCAAGGCCGACCGCATGTTCGCGGGCGGCGGCGAGGAGCTGGAATGGACGCTCTCCGTGCTGTTCGATGCCATGGGCGCCATGTCGTCGAAGTTCAACGACACGCCGCAACGGGCGAGCCGCGCCTATGACAGGGACCGCGACGGTTTCGTCATCGCCGGCGGCGGCGGCATCGTGGTGCTCGAGGAACTCGAGACGGCAAAGGCCCGCGGTGCGAAGATCTATGCCGAGGTGATCGGCTATGGCGCCACGTCCGACGGCGCCGACATGGTCGCTCCCTCGGGCGAAGGCGCACGGCGCTGCATGAAGCTCGCCCTCGCGGGATTCCCCGGCGCTCCGCTGCGCAATATGCCGGTCGACTACATCAACACCCACGGCACGGCGACGCCGGTCGGCGACATCACCGAGCTCGACGCCATCCGCTCCGTGTTCGGCGACAAGCTGCCCACCGTGAGTTCGACCAAGTCGCTGACCGGCCACAGCCAGGGTGCCACGGGCGCGCACGAGGCGATCTACTCGCTGCTGATGATGAAGGACGACTTCATCACCGCCTCGGCCAACATCGAGAATCTCGACCCCGGCGCCGAGGGCTATCCCATCGCCCGCCAGCGCATCGACAAGGCCGGACTTCAGACCGTCATGTCGAACAGCTTCGGCTTCGGCGGCACCAACGCCTGCCTCCTGTTCTCCCGCTACGATCACTGAGGAAACCATGCCAGACGATCGTACTGAGGGCTCGGGCTTCCCCAAGGTGGCCGGCCTGATGGCCGGCAAGCGCGGGCTGATCATGGGCGTCGCCAACGACCGCTCGATCGCCTGGGGCATCACGCAGGCGCTGCATGCTGCGGGCGCCGAGATGGCCTTCACCTACCAGGGCGCCGCCTTCGGCAAGCGCGTGCTGCCGATGGTGCAGAAGCTCGGCTCGACGGTCGTCGTCGAGGCCGATGTCGAGGACGAGGCGAGCCTCGACCGGCTGTTCGAGACGCTGAAGAAGGAATGGGGCCGCCTCGACTTCGTCGTGCACGCCATCGCCTTTTCCGACAAGGAGGAGCTGAAGGGCCGCTACGTCGACACGACCAAGGCCAACTTCCAGCGCAGCCTCACCATCTCCTGCTACTCCTTCACCGAGATCGCGCGCCGCGCCCTGCCGCTGATGACCGAGGGCGGCAGCATGATCACGCTGACCTACGAAGGCTCGACGCGGGTGATGCCGTCCTACAACGTCATGGGCGTGGCCAAGGCCGCGCTCGAGGCAAGCGTGCGCTATCTCGCGGCCGATCTCGGCCCGCAGGGCGTGCGCGTGAACGCCATCTCGCCCGGTCCGATGCGCACCCTGGCCGGCGCGGTGATCGGCGGCGCGCGCTACGTCTATCGCGTGTCGCGCGACGCGGCGCCGCTGCGCCGCAACGTCGAGCTGAGCGATGTCGGCGGTGCCGCGCTCTACTACCTGTCGGACCTCAGCGCCGGCGTCACCGGCACGGTCCATTTCGTCGATTCGGGCTATCACGCCATTGGCCTGCCGCATGACGGCAGCGCCGCGCCCAGCGCCAGCGGCGAGCCGTAGACGGCTCCCCTCAGGCGATCACGATATCCAGCGTGGCAGCCATCGCGCCGGGCTCAAGGCCCGATGCCGGCTCCAGCTTCATCTCGATCCGCTCGCGCTGGCCCGGCGTGCGGATTGCCCGCCTGAAGATGCCGTCGCGCTCGTTCTGGGGATCGCCCGCGACATAGAACTGGCTGGTCAGCGCCCGTCCGTCGCCGGTCGCCACCTTGAGATGGATGTGCGGCGTGCGGCCGGGATAGGCGACGGGCTTCAGGGTGCGGAAGCTGTAGCGGCCCTCGGCATCGACCAGCATGCGGCCATAGCCCTGGAAGGCCGCATCGCGACGGTCGCGGCCCGGCTGGCGCGGATGGTCGTAGATGCTCAGCGCGTCGCACTGCCAGATCTCGACCATCGCGCCGCTGCGCGCACCGCCGCCGAGGTCGATCACCCGCCCCTGCAGATGCAACACCTGCCCCATCGCCTGCGCCGCCTGCCCGCGCACCCGGACGAGGTCATTGTCGATGTCGGCCGGGAAACCCGCCGGATAGAACGGCCCCTCGGTCTGCTCGGGCGTCGGCACGAGGCCGGCGGCAAGGACCGCGGGAAGCGGCATCAGGCTGAGGCCGGCGCCGGCCAGCAGCGTGCGGCGGAAGAGAATGGAAGGCTTCGTCATGACGCAGAGTTTGCAAACAAAAACGGCGGCCCGAAGGCCGCCGCTTTCGTGGCAAGAGGCTGGCAAGACCGGCCAGACCCACTTTTCCGGGACGATGCCGCATCAGGCGATGAGCAACTGACCCACGAGGCTGACGTTGTCGGTCCCGACCAGCGTCCAGGAGACGCTGTCCGGCGTCGTCGCCTGGCCATCGGACACGTTGTAGGCCACCGTCACGGTCGCGGATTCGCCCGTGCGCAGACCCTGCAACCCAAAGCCGTTTGGATCGAGCGCAAAGGTATTGGCGCCCGAATCGAACGAGATCGCCTGGCTGCTATTGATCTCCGTCCCCCCGTAGTAATTGTTGATCCAGATACCGATCTTGTTTCCGGCAACGACCGCAAAGTTCGCCACGGACAACGGATCGTGATCCGCATCCGTTGCGTTGTCGAGCGCGTGGACCACGACCGGCAGAGCGTCCGGGTTGAGGTTGAATTGCGGGCCGCCGCTGTCGCCATCGGGGACATCCGCACCTGCCCAGACGTAGAGCGTCCCGCCGTTCAGCACACCGGCGACGGCGGGAGCGTTGTTCTGCCCCGTCGGCGCGTCATAGGCGCCGGCGATACGGAGGGATGCCGTGGCCTGCGAGCTGGCGCCATGCTCGTCGACCGCGGTGTAGATGAAGCTGTCGTTGGCGAACTCGTTCTCGCCCAGCGCACCGAGGATGCTCGATACGGTGGGATCGTAGGTGATCACGCCGTTGCCATCGATCGACACCGCGGCGCCGAGCGCGCTGGTCGCCGCGACCGATCCGACATGCAGCACATGGCCGTTGTCGACATCGGTGTCGTTGGCGAGCAGCGTCGCGGCAGCGATCTGGACGGACGTGTCTTCGTTCGTCAGTGACTGAACCGGGCTCAACTCGTCATCGTGCGCCACCGGCGTGTCGTTCACACCCTGCACGCCCAGGGTCACCGTCGCGGTGTTGCTGAGGGCGCCGAAGGCGTCCTGCGCCACATAGGTGAAGGTGTCGACGAGCGACTGGCCGGCGCCGAGCGCATTGATCGTCGCCACGGCGGTCGGATCGTAGTTGAGGGTGCCGTCGGGATTGAGGGTCACCGCCGCGCCGAGCGCGCTGGTCGCGCTGAACTGGGCGATGGAGAGGTCGCCCTGCGGGCCGTCATCGGTGTCGTTGGCGAGCACGTCGATGCCCCTCAGCACCCGGCCTTCCGTCGGCCTGCTGATGGCTGCCCCCGTGTGGATGTTGTCGATCCACTGGTAGGCGAACTGGTATTGCTCAGTGACAAAAGTATCGGTGTTGGAGTCGTAATAGCTTTCGATGTAGCCGTTGTTCTCAGCCGTCAACGAATACTCAACCCGGTCCACCGCGCTAAACCCTGGATCGGTGAGCGCCACCATGTTGTTGACGATCTCGGCGAAATTGGCATCCGGAACGTCGAACGACTGCTGCGCGACCTGTTGCCCATCAAGATAGCCAGTCACGGTCGCATGAAACGCGGCGTCTGAGTTGCCGCCTAGATTGTAACTGGTGATGTTCGCGCTCGTCAGAGAAAAGTCCTCGCCATCGAGGCGTGTCATTACGATGGGCAGCGTAGACGTAGAGGTGTCATACGCGTTGAATTCGACGCCGTACGAATAAAGCGCGTTGGAATAATCTACCCCCCAGTCGCCGGCGCTCACATTGGGACCCCCGACAGTGTTCCCCTGCTGATAGGAACCCGCGCCGTTATCCGTAAAGAGGAAGCCCTCCCCGGTGGTTAGGCGATAGAATTCGGTAAAGACGTTGTATTCGATGTAGTAGGCCTCGAAGGTGATGATGGCGGCATCGCCGCTCCCAACCACGCTGTCGACGACGTCATCCACCGCCACCGGCGCTTGGTTGACAGTGACATCGGCTGCACCGTTGATCGTGACAGCGACCTGCTGCGCGGTGCCGTCGATGGTGTAGACCGTGAAGGAATCGGTCAGCGTGTCGCCGGCATCGAGCGCCTCGACGGCGGCGTTGGCATTGTCGAGCGTGTAGGTCCAGCTTCCGTCCGCCGCCATGGTGTAGGAGCCATAGCCGTTGTCACCGGCTGTTGCCGTCGCCACCGCCTGGAAGCTGTCCGGCGCGTTGTCCACGTCGGAAGCGGTGAGGGTTCCGGTCGCGACCGGCGTGCCGCCGTTGTTTTCGCCACCCGCTTCGACCACCGCGCCGGTCACATCACCCGAGATCACCGCCGCGTCGTTGGTGCCGGTGACCTCGATCGTTACGGTCGCCTGGTCGGTGTCACCGTCGGCGTCCTTGACCTCGTAGGTGAAGGAAACAGTCGTGCTCTCGCCCTCGGCCAGCCATTCGAAGGCCCCAGCCGGGTTGAAGCTGTAGGTGCCGTCGGGGTTGCCGTCGGCTCCGGTGTTGAAGGCAAGGACGCCCGCGGCCGGGGGCGTGACCAGGCGCACCGATTGCGCCAGATCCGGCGCCATGTCGTTGGCCAGGACGCTGCCAAAGAACGTGTTCGCGCTGTCCTCGTTGATCGAGGCGGTGTCGTTGACGGCGTCGACGGCGGCATCGCGCGGATCGAGTTCCTGGCCGTCGACGAACACCCGCAGGTTCTCGAACCGGCTGGCCTGGAGATTGAAGGCATTGAACTGGAAGGCCGCGCCGTCGGCCTGGCCGGTAACGGGGCTGGTGTGACCGCGAAGGAACTGGAGATAGGCCGCGATGTCGAGCTGGACCTGGGGATTGAGCCATTCGGCCCGCGTCAACTCCAGGGTCAGCGTATCGATGCCCGACCCGCCGTCATAGACGTCGCGGGCACCGAGGTTCTCGGACGCCGTATAGATCGCCTGGTCGTTGCCGCGCTCCCCGTAGACCACGTCATTGCCGGCGCCGCCGTTGAGGTAGTCGTTGAAGGTCTGCGCCGCGCCGTGGGAGCCGCCCCCTGAACCGCCGCCCGAGCCACCGCCCGAGCCGCCACCAGAACCGCCACCAGAACCGCGCGAACCGTCACCCAGCAGCCGGTCGTTGCCGGCGCCGCCCTTGAGGGAATCGTTACCGGCACCGCCGGCCAGAATGTCGTTGCCCGCGCCGCCATCGAGGGAATCATTGCCTTTGCCGGTCCCCACCGAATCGTTGCCGTCGCCGCCATAAATCAGATTGTTGCCATCGCCTGCCCGGACGATATCGTTGCCCGTGCC
>CAIYWM010000938.1 GCA_903929895.1 uncultured Alphaproteobacteria bacterium | reverse complement strand
TGGGCATCGACGAGGTTGCAGTGCATCCAATCGTCGACCATCTTCAGGGTGCCGCATATTCCGTGCGATCGCCCTCAAGGTCCAACCCAGCAGACGGAAACGGTAAGTATGCCTTCAGCGCCCCCGGTCGGTGTGGTGATCGCCAACTACAACAACGGCGCCTTCGTGGGACGAGCGATCGAATCGGTTGCCCGCCAGTCTTGTCGGAACCTGCGCACCATCGTCGTCGACGATGCCTCGACCGACAATTCCGACGAGGAAGTCCGAAAGTGCCTGTCTCGCCTCGACGATTCGAGGTTCGACTATATCCGCCTCGACGCGAACGTCGGACAGACCGGGGCGATCAGGCGCGGCCTCGCCCGACTGGACACGCCGTTCGTCGGCTTCCTCGATTCCGACGACATGTGGTACGAGAATTTCATGGAGCGACATCTGTGCGCTCACATGAACGCCGACTTTCCCGTCGCGCTCACCTACTGCGACTCGCATATCATCGATGCCGACGACAACCTCCTGGCCGGAACGGCCTGGTGGTTCGAACATGACGCCCCGGCGAACAAGGCCTTCGAAGCCGCCCTGATGCCGAAGATCGACGCTGCAACCGGCGAATTCGTCTTTCCCGCGAATGGCCGGCTGACCGTCCATCCTCACTGGACGCCGCTCAGCGCCACGAACAGCATGGCAAGCATGATGTTCCGCCGCAGCTTCGTGGACCTCGTGCTCGTCGTGCCGGACAAAGATCTCAGGCTCTATCTCGACTATTACCTGTCGACCTTCGCCGGCCTGCTGACAGGCTCCATCGCCATCCACGATGCGCTCTATGGCTACCGCATGCATGGCGCCAACAAGCATTCGAACGCCGCGGTGATGGGCGGCAGATACAATTCCTCGACGAAGGACTGGGAGCCGATCCGCAATCACATCCTCGAGCTGGTCCAGCGCATCCTGGACGAGGAAGCCTCGTCGATCCGGGCGGTCTTCGGCGATTGGCGCCACTCCAATTCGAAGAAGTTGGTGAAGCGCGCCCTGGATGCCCGATCGAACAGCCGTACCGGCGCGTGGATCCGTTTCGTCGACTCGCTGTCGGCCAAGGCAAAGAACGTGCTCAGCCGCGGTCGTTCGGCCCTTGGTGCACGACCATGACGTCCCGCGCGCTGAAAACGGTGTGACACGGAGGAGCCCTGGCAGCGCCATCTTCGGCGGCACGGCCCGCAACGCCTGCCTCGATGGAATTCGACTCCCCGTGGGCGGGACGCAGCCGGCTGATCGTCACGGATAGCGACGACGTCCTCGCCATGCCGGTCGATGCCGCCTTCGCAGAGGGTCACGGTGTGGCCATGTCCCGCTAGAGCCCCGATGGCCTCGCCGTCACGACGACGGACCGGCTGAACGGCATTCTGGAAGCCACCGTCGAGGCCGCTCGCGCGCGTCTGCAGCACGGCGCCGCCGGCACCCTGCACCGGCTGCTAGGGCTTGCCTCTCAGGCCAAGCGACGCCAGGTAGCTCCAGCGCACCGTGCCGTTGCTGAACCGGATGCCTTCGAGGTACTGGGCGACGGCACGGTCGATCACGTCCGATGAAGGCTTCTCCTTCGTGGCGCCGTCGGCAAAGGCCACGATCTCCTTCCAGCCCTCGGGGCGCGGGATCGACACGATGGTCGAGGGCGTGTCGAGGTTCTTGTAGGTCCAGAACGACCAGCCGATCCCGTGGGTCTCGTGCAGGCGGCGGAACTCCGAGTTCCAGTCGTCGGTGAGTTCGCCGGTCTCACCGAGGAACAGCGGCACATTGTAGAGGTTGGCAAAGTTCAGGTGTCGCTGGATCGAGTCGCGCTTCGTCGACGCCCAGAACGAGTGATAGGTGTAGGCGAGGTTCTTCGCGAAGGGCGGGCCGAACATCGCGAAGCTCGAACTCCACTGGCCGCCCGCCAGGATCACGATGCGCTCGGGATCGACCTCGCGGATCGCCGCCGTCGCCCGCTTGTAGAACGGCTCCAGACGCGCGTTCAGCGTCGCCACGTCGTGGTAGGGCGCGATCGGCTCGTTCAGGATGTCGTAGCCCAGGATCGCGGGATTGCCGCGATAGCGTTGCGCCACCGCCCGCCACAGTTTGACGGTGAGCTCGCGATCGCGCGGCACGTAGAACATCAGCGGGTAGCCCGGCCCGTCATCGTGGTTGATGCCGGTCTGGCCGCCCGGCGCGGCGTGCAGGTCGGGTATCACGTAAAGACCGGCGCTGGCGGCCCAGCCGACGACCCGGTCGAGCAGCGACCACCCGTCGCCGCCGATCTCGCCGTCGGCGGTCATGAACAGCCGCCAGTGCAGCGGCACCCGAACCATGTTGAAGCCGACCGACTTGATGAAGCGGATATCGTCCTCGGTCACGTAGGTGTCGCGATACTGTCGCCAGAACTGCGCCGCGCGCTCCGGTCCCAGCAGGCGATCGAAGGCGCCGTAGATCTGGCGCGGCGACTTCGCCACCTCGAACTTGAACATGTAGCCCTCGGGCATCAGCCAGTTGCCGAGGCTTATTCCCTTGAGGCGCAGGATGCGGCCGTCGGGTTCGACGAAGTTCCGGCCCTCGATGCGCACCAACGCCTCGGCATGAGCGGCCGAGGCGAGTCCGAATATCATCAGGAGAGCGACGAGGAGGCGCATGACGGGACTGTAGCAGGACACTAAGGTTCGTCCCGTCATGATTCTATCGTCCCTCCTGCTGCCGATCGCGGTCGCCGCCATCGTCTTCCTGGTCCAGCGCGTCCGCCTGCCGGTCTTTCTCGCGATCATGGCCACGGTCGTGGTCTATGGCATCGCCGCCGACATGACCTTCCAGTCGGTCGGCAAGGCGTTCGGGTTGGGCTTCACGACGGCGCTCGAGCAGACCGGCCTGCTTGTCGTCGCCGGCGCCCTGGTAAGTGGCCTGGTGCTGCGCTCGCCGCTCGGCACCGGCACGTCCGCC
>CAIYWM010000937.1 GCA_903929895.1 uncultured Alphaproteobacteria bacterium | reverse complement strand
GTCTCCGGGTCGGCGACGAACATCTCGAGGCAGTCGACGAAGTTCGTCCCGTTGACCGGGTCGCCGCCGATGCCGATGCACGTCGTCTGGCCGAGGCCCGCGGCGGTGGTCTGCGCCACCGCCTCGTAGGTCAGCGTTCCCGAGCGCGAGACGATGCCGATTCGGCCGCGCTGGTGGATGTGGCCCGGCATGATGCCGATCTTGCACTCGCCCGGCGTGATCACGCCGGGGCAGTTCGGCCCGACGAGGCGCGTGCCCGAGCCGCCGAGTGCGCGCTTCACGCGCACCATGTCGAGCACGGGGATGCCCTCGGTGATGCAGACGACCAGAGGAATGCCGGCGTCGATCGCCTCGAGGATCGCGTCCGCGGCGAAGGGCGGCGGGACGTAGATGACCGATGCGTCGCAGCCGGTGGCCTCGCGCGCCGCGGCGACGGTGTCGAAGACCGGGAGGTCGAGATGCCTCGAGCCGCCCTTCCCCGGCGTCACGCCGCCGACCATCTTCGTGCCGTAGGCGATCGCCTGCTCGGAGTGGAAGGTGCCCTGCGAGCCGGTGATGCCCTGGCAGATGACCTTGGTGTTCTTGTCGACCAGGACGGCCATCAGTTGTTCTCCTTGACGGCCTTGACGATCTTCTCAGCGGCGTCCGCGAGGTTCTCCGCCGAGGTGATCTTGAGGCCCGATTCCTTGAGGATCTTCTTGCCGAGGTCGACGTTCGTGCCTTCCAGCCGGACGACCAGCGGCACGTGCAGATTGACCTCGCGCGCAGCCGCCACGACGCCTTCGGCGATCACGTCGCAGCGCATGATGCCGCCGAAGATGTTGACCAGGATGCCCTCGACGTTGGGATCCTTGAGGATGATCTTGAACGCCGCCGTCACCCGCTCCTTGGTGGCGCCGCCGCCGACGTCGAGGAAGTTGGCGGGCTCCGATCCGTAGAGCTTGATGATGTCCATGGTGGCCATCGCGAGGCCCGCGCCGTTCACCATGCAGCCGATCTGGCCGTCGAGCTTCACGTAGTTCAGCGCATACTTGGCGGCTTCGGTCTCGGCCGGGTCCTCCTCGTCGATGTCGCGGAGTTCCTCGATGTCCTTGTGCCGGTAGAGCGCGTTGTCGTCGAAGTTCATCTTGGCATCGAGGGCCACGATGTCGCCCGCACCGGTCACGACCAGCGGGTTTATTTCGATCAGCGAGGCGTCGAGATCGACATAGGCGCGGTAGAGGTTGCCGAGCAACGTCGTGAAGGCGCCGACCTGCTTGCCCGTGAGGCCGAGCGCAAACGCGATCTTGCGGCCCTGGAAGGGCTGGTAACCGGCGGCCGGATCGATCGCCTGCGTGACGATCTTCTCCGGCGTCTCGTGCGCCACGGTCTCGATGTCCATCCCGCCCTCGGTCGAGGCGACGACGGCGATGCGGCCGACCGCGCGGTCCACCAGCATCGAGAGATACAGCTCGCGTTTGATGTCGCAGCCGTCCTCGATGTAGAGCCGTTTCACGGTGCGGCCCGTCTCGCCCGTCTGCTTGGTCACGAGATCCTGGCCCAGCATTGCCGCTGCCTGTGCGCCGACATCGTCGGCGGACTTGGCGATACGGACACCGCCCTTGCCGCCCGGATCGTTCTTGAAGTGGCCCTTGCCGCGTCCACCGGCATGGATCTGCGCCTTTACCACGGTGACGGGGCCACCCAGCTTGCGGGCGACATCCATCGCCTCGTCTTTGGTGTAAGCGACGCCCCCCTTCAAAATCGGGATGGCGAATTTGGCCAGGAGGGCCTTGGCCTGATACTCGTGGATATTCATGGGGTCCTATCGTTCGGGACGGCGTGCGAGAAACGCGGTCCCTCAGTTTTTAAACGCAACTGACCAAGGGATGCGGCACTTTATGAGCGCCGCAGGCCCTTGGCAACGATGGATCGATGAACGTTTGCGGTCGCTCGACTAAAGTCGAAAGACCCTACTTTTTCAACGGCCAACGATCTTGTTGGTGGCGTCGATCAGGGACTGCACCGCGGCGACCGACTTGTCGAACATCGCCTTTTCCTCGGCGTTGAATTCGACCTCGACGATGCGCTCGACACCCTTGGAGCCGATCACGACCGGCACGCCGATGTAGAGGCCCTTCACGCCGTACTCGCCATTCAGCTTGGCGGCGCAGGGAATCACGCGCTTCTTGTCCCGGAGGTAGGACTCGGCCATGGCGATGGCCGACGCGGCCGGGGCGTAGAAGGCCGAGCCGGTCTTGAGGTGGGCGACGATCTCGGCGCCGCCGTCACGGGTGCGCTGGACGATCTGCTCGAGGCGCTCCTTGGTGGTCCAGCCCATGTCTACCAGATCGTGCAGCGAAATGCCGCCGACCGTCGAGTAGCGCAGCAGCGGTACCATCGTGTCGCCGTGGCCACCCAGCACGAAGGCCGTCACGTCCTCGACCGAGACGTTGAATTCCTCGGCGAGGAACAGGCGGAAGCGGGCGCTGTCGAGCACGCCGGCCATGCCGACGACCTTCTCCGGCGCGAAACCGGTGACTTCCTGCATCAGGCCGACCATCGCGTCGAGCGGGTTGGTGATGACGATGACGAAGGCGTTCGGCGCGTGCTGCTTGATGCCC
Source organism: uncultured Alphaproteobacteria bacterium (assembly GCA_903929895.1). Classification (GTDB taxonomy): domain Bacteria; phylum Pseudomonadota; class Alphaproteobacteria; order Reyranellales; family Reyranellaceae; genus Reyranella. The sequence goes on along the minus strand of CAIYWM010000937.1, from coordinate 2,140 downwards.
TTGCCGACCGAATCGATGACCTTGGCGTTGATGCCGACCAGGTCGTCGCGGGTCATGCCGGGCTTGCGCGGCACGCCGGCGGTGACGATCACGACGTCCGCGCCCTCGATGTCCTTGTAGTCCGAAGAGCCGCTGTACCTGGCGTCGAAGCCCTCGACCGGGCTCAGCTGGGCGATGTCGAGCGCCTTGCCCTTGGCAGTGCCCTCAGCGGCGGGAATGTCGAACAGGACGATGTCGCCCAGTTCCTTCTGGCCGGCGAGCAGCGCGAGCGTGCCGCCAATCTGTCCGGCGCCGATCAGCGCGATCTTCTTGCGAGCCATGCGAAAAACTCCCGTTCTTAAAGGCGCCGCGTGGTAGCGCGATTCGCCCGGGGCAGCAAGACAGACGGGTTCAGACCGGGTGTTTCGCCAGGTGCGCCAGCAGGAGATCGGTCGCCTTGGCCGGCGCCTGGTCCATCACGAAATGGCCGACGCCCGGCAGCACTTCCATCGCGAAGGAGGGCTTAACGAAGTCCGCCGTGCCGTAGGCCGCGTCGGGCCCCACCGTCGCATCGGCATCGCCCCAGACGTAGAGCGTCGGCACGGCGATGTTCCCGATATCCGCGGCCAGCCCCTTGTTGGAACGATACCAGGCGAGAGCGCCTTCGAGGGCCTCGGGATGGCCCAGTACGCACAGGTGATCTTCAAGCGCCTGCGACGGCACACCCTGGCCGAACAGCCCGTCGCGCAGTCGCTTGGCGTTGTCGGCCAGCAGCAGCCTTCCGGTCTCCGGTTCGAGGAAGGCGCGATGGTGGCGCGAGCGATGCTTCTGGTCGCCGTCTTCCTTCAGGAGCGCCTGCCGGAACGACTGCGGATGCGGCCGCGACAGGATCGTGAGCGAGGCCAGGCGATCGGGATGTGTGCCGGCGACTCCCCACGACACCTGCCCGCCCCAATCGTGACCCACGAGATGGAAGCGCTTGCCGTCGTAGCCGGCCGCCGCCGCGATCTCGATCGCGTCGTCGATCAGCCGGTCGAACGCATAGTTGGAAAGATCGGCCGGATCGGGCCGAGCGCCGGGCGAATAGCCGCGCTGGTCGGGCGCGACGGCACGATAGCCCTGGGCCGCCAGCACCGGCAGGGCGGCCCGCCAGCTGTGTCGCGATTCGGGAAACCCGTGCAGCATCAGCACGAGCGGTCCGCCGACCGGGCCATCGACATCCGTGGTGAATGCGAGGCCCGACCGGGTCTTGAGGTTGATCGTTTCGGCCATCGGCCGATCAGACACCGTTGGCTTTGAACCAGGCAAGCGCCTTCTTCCACGCATCCTCCGCCTGTTCCTTGCGATAGGACGGGCGGTAGTCGGCGTTGAAGGCGTGCGGCGTGTCCGGATAGGTGTCGATCTGCGACTTCTGGGCGGCCGGGCTGCCAGCCTTCAGCGCCGCGCGCATGCGGTCGACGGTATCGTTCGGAATGCCGGTGTCGGCGCCGCCATAGAGGCCGAGCACCGGCGCCTTCAGGTCCTTGGCGATGTCGACCGGATGCTTGGGCGTATTCGGCGTCGAGTCGCCGACGACCCGTCCGTACCACGCCACGCCGGCCTTGAGCGCCGCGCTGTGGGCGGCATAGAGCCAAACGATGCGGCCACCCCAGCAGAAGCCGGTGATGCCGAGCTTGGCGATGTCAGCCTTGCCCTCGCCCTTGGCGAAGTCGACGGTCGCGTCGAGGTCGCCCATGACCTGCTCGTCCGGCACCTTCGAGACGATCTCGCGCAGCAGCGCCTGCACGTCGGTGATGGCCTTGGGATCGCCCTGGCGGAAGTAGAGTTCCGGCGCGATGGCGTAGTAACCGGCCTTGGCGAAACGGCGGCAGAGATCGGCGATATGCGCGTGCACGCCGAAGATCTCCTGCACGACCAGGATCGTGGCGAAAGCCTGACCCGACGCCGGCATGGCGCGGTAGGCGTCCATCTCCTTGCCGTCCTTGGTCTTCACCTTGACGACGCCCGCCGTCAGGCCGTCGGCCGGCGTGGTGATCATGGTCTGCGCCTGGACCGGCTGCACCGACAACGCGAACGTGCCGCCCAGCGCCGCGCCGGTCGCGGTCGCCTTCAAGGCGTTGCGCCGCGACAGGCCGCCTTCGTTCAGGGTAATCATGCGATC
>CAIYWM010000936.1 GCA_903929895.1 uncultured Alphaproteobacteria bacterium | reverse complement strand
TATCGAGAGTTTCCCCAATTACGATCTGCTGACGAGCGATGCGCAGTATTTCGACTACAGCTCGGCAGCAAACCCGATCCAGCAGGGCATCATCCCGCCGGTGCCGTACCGGACCTTCTCGCCGTCCTTCTTCGACGAGGGCCCGACCCGCGTGCAACCGCTCGACGTGAGCGAGGAGCTGGGGATCGTCGGACCCGCGACGACACCGGCGCTGTGCGCCAACTTCATCCGGATCGTCCGCGGGTCGGTCATGACCTCGGCGGAAGCGACCAGCCAGGTGTTCTTCGTGTTCCGCGGCAACGGGCGGACCGACGCGTGCGGCGAGACGATCCACTGGTCTCAGGGCGACTACATGGTGCTGCCGGCGCACGGCCATGCCCTGCATCATTCGGATGGCGAGGCGGGGCTCTACTGGGTGCACGATGCGCCCCTGCTGCGCTATCTCGGCGCGACGCCGACGGTCGCGCGCTTCAAGCCGACCTTCTATCAGCACAGCAAGGCGCAGCAGAAGCTCAAGGAGATCGCCACCGATCCCAAGACTGCGAACGCCAATCGCGTCAGCGTCCTGCTCGCCAACCGCAATTTTCCCAGTACCCGGACCATCACCCATACGATGTGGACGATGTTCGGCCTGCTGCCGAAGGATGCCGTTCAGTACCCGCACCGCCATGAATCGGTGGCGGTCGATTTCGTGATCGACTGCAAGCCCGGCTGCTACACGATGATCGGCACGGAACTCGACGAGTCCGGGATGATCAAGAACGGCCGGCGCGAGGACTGGGCGCCGGGCGCCAGCTTCATCACGCCGCCTGGCTACTGGCACTCGCACCACAATGAATCGGGAGAGGACGCCCACGTCCTGCCGATCCAGGATGCCGGGCTGCACACCTATCTGAGGACACTGGAGATCATGTTCAGCCATCCCGGACACGATCGCACGGCGCATATTTCGCAGACGCCCTAGGGGCGAAAATCCTGTCTGGCGGCGTTCCCGCCGGTGCAGTATGTGGCGCCAGGATCGGGAGGCAACGATGAATCATCCCAAGCGCGTGCGGCTCGTCGAAGTCGGGCCGCGCGATGGATTGCAGAACGAGGCCAAGCCGGTGTCGGTCGAAGCCAAGGTGGCCCTGATCGACGCGCTGTCGGCCGCCGGCCATTCGGCGGTCGAGGCCGGCAGCTTCGTGTCTCCCAAGTGGGTGCCGCAGATGGCCAATACCGACCAGGTGATGGCGCGCATCCAGCGCAAAGCCGGCGTGAGCTATCCGGTGCTGGTGCCCAACAAGCAGGGCATGAACGGCGCGGTCGAGGCCGGTGTCGGCGAGATCGCGGTCTTCACTGCGGCCTCGGAAGCCTTCTGCCGCAAGAACACCAACTGTTCGATCGACGAGAGCTTCGAGCGGTTCGCGCCGGTGATGGAAGCGGCGCAGAAGCACGGCATGAAGGTGCGCGGCTACGTCTCGACCGTGATCGCCTGTCCCTATGACGGCAAGGTCTCGCCGGCCAAGGTGGCCGAGGTGTCGGAGCGGCTGTTCCGGATGGGCTGCTACGAGGTCTCGCTCGGCGACACGATCGGCGTCGGCACGCCCGGCGACTGCGTCGCCATGATCGATGCCGTTGCCGAGAAGATGCCGCGCGAAAAGATCGCCGCCCACTTCCACG
>CAIYWM010000935.1 GCA_903929895.1 uncultured Alphaproteobacteria bacterium | reverse complement strand
TGGCCGCGGTTGATTTTCTCGAAGATCTCCCGCAGGCGACGCTCGACACGATGGGTCCATTCGTCGGCGCCATAGGACGGCGCGGTGCCCCCGCCGGAGAAGGCCCGCGTCACCGCCTCGAGGACGACGGAATGCGCGCCCACTTCGTTGTCGCTTCGGAAGTTCATTCCTGTCCTCGTACGGATGTCGTTGAGCTCAGCGGCCGGCGCCGGGCGGGAATTCGATCTTACCCAGCAGGGCTCCGTTGCGCGGGTCGACGACATAGGCGGCAGGGCCCCCGGCGGTCTCGATGTGCACGACGAGGCGATCGCCCACGGCGTTCATGGACACGACGCGGGAGCCGGAGGGCAGGGCAATTCGTTCGGTGAAGCCATCGGCGGTGGCCGATGCTGGCGAACGGCCGGCGTTGGGCGTAGAGATGCGCCGGGCGATCTCGGCGACCGCGACGACGAAGCCCACCACGATCAGCAGGCCCATTCCGATTACCAGCACCTTCAGCCAGAGTGGTGCAGAGGCCTGAGCAGGGGACGCCAAGAAAACTCCATGAGCGACGCCGGTCGCCACACCGTGACCTTCGACGAGAGCGCCACCGGCGAACGGCTGGACCGCGCGCTGGCTGCTGCCTTGCCTTCCCTGACGCGAAGCCGCGTGAAGGCGCTGATCGAGGGCCGCTGCGTAGCGCTTGCGGGAGGACAGACGATAGAAGAGCCGTCCCGCAAGGTCAAAACGGGCGATGTGGTCATCGTCGATATCCCGGAGCCCGAACCGGCCGTTCCGCAGGCCCAGCACATGGCACTGGAGATCCTGTTCGAGGACACGGATCTGCTGGTTCTCAACAAGCCGGCCGGAATGGTGGTTCATCCGGCCCCGGGGAATCCGGACCAGACACTGGTCAACGCCTTGCTGGCCCATTGCGGTGACAGCCTGTCCGGCATCGGCGGCGTGCGGCGGCCGGGGATCGTGCACCGGCTCGACAAGGACACGTCGGGGGTCATGGTCGTGGCCAAGAACGATGCCACCCACCATGCGCTTTCCAAGCTGTTCGCCGCCCACGACCTAGAACGCATCTATACGGTCCTGGTCTGGGGCGCGCCCAAGGCTCCGCGCGGGACGGTCGAGGAGGCGCTGGGACGGCACCCGGTCGATCGCAAGCGCATGGCGGTGCGCAAGACGGGCGGCCGGGCCGCTTTCACCGAGTATTGGCTGGAGAAGCGCTTCGGGCCGCCGCTGGCGCCGATCGCAAGTCTCGTGGGCGCCAAGCTTGGGACTGGCCGGACCCATCAGGTCCGTGTCCACATGGCCCATATCGGGTGTCCGGTGGTGGGAGACCCGGTCTACGGCCGCAAATCCCGCAACGGCGGTGCACCCGAGGCGTTGAAAGTGTTCCCTCGGCAGGCTCTTCACGCATCTGTGCTCGCCTTTCGACATCCAAAGACGGGGGAGAACGTAAGATTTGCCACAGAATTGCCTGAAGACTTCAGGAAGTTGGTCGGAACGCTGAACAGCGTTAAGTAAAGTCCCCAATACCCGAGGGTAATAGTAGGAATTAGATATTGACCCGAGGGCATTCCGACTTCTACAGTCGGATTTAGCAGTCGGGGGACGAGAGTGCTAAACGCTCGTTCACCGGCGATCCCGCGTACGAAAGGGGGAGTAGCCATGAGTGCAGCCACCGCAAACCTTCCTGCCCTGCCGTCGTCTCTGACGCCCGAGGGCAATCTCAGCCGTTACCTGTCGGACATCCGGAAGTTTCCCCTGCTGGAGCCGCAGGAAGAATTCATGCTGGCCAAGCGTTGGCGCGAGCATGGCGACAGCAAGGCCGCCCATCGCCTGGTCACCAGCCATTTGCGCCTGGTGGCCAAGATCGCCATGGGTTACCGCGGCTACGGCCTGCCGGTCGCCGAGCTGATTTCCGAGGGCAACGTCGGTATGATGCAGGCGGTGAAGCGGTTCGACCCGGACCGCGGCTTCCGTCTGGCCACCTATGCCATGTGGTGGATCCGCGCCTCGATCCAGGAATACATCCTGCACAGCTGGTCGCTCGTGAAGATGGGCACCACGGCGGCGCAGAAGAAGCTGTTCTTCAACCTGCGCAAGCTCAAGGGCCAGATGCAGGCCATCGAGGAGGGCGACCTTACGCCCGAGCAGGTGACCAAGATCGCCACCCGCCTCGGCGTCCCCGAGGAGGAGGTGGTGAACATGAACCGCCGCCTCGCCGCGCCCGATTCGTCGCTCAACGCCCCGGTGAAGGCCGAGGGCGACATGGAGTGGCAGGACTGGCTGGTCGACGATGCGCCCAATCAGGAAGCCCGGCTTGGCGAGAGCCAGGAGCTGGGCCAGCGCAAGGGCATGCTGGCCGCGGCCCTGAAGCAGCTCACCGACCGCGAGCGTCACATCATCGTGGAGCGTCGACTGGTCGACGAGCCGAAGACGCTCGAGGACCTGTCGTCCAAGTACGGCATCAGTCGCGAGAGGGTGCGCCAGATCGAGGTGCGCGCCTTCGACAAGCTGCAGAAGGCCATGAAGAACATGGTCGTCGAGGCGGCCGCCCGGCCGACGACCCAGCCGGCGCGCGGCTGAGCGACGAGAAACGTTTCGTACGGTAGGCTCCCGGAAACATCCGGGAGCCCGCCATGACGACGTCACCGATCGCTTACGAGACCCTGCCGGGCGGAATCGCCCGCATCGTCCTTAACCGGCCCGACACACGCAACGCGCAGGACACGGCGTTTCTCTACGCGCTGAACGAGGCCTTCGACCGCGCCGCCCACGACGACGCGGTGAAGGTGATCGTGCTGTCGGCCAACGGCCCGCACTTCTCCTCGGGGCACGACCTGCGCGAGGTCGACGGGCACGGCAACATGTCCAAGCACGACACGGTCGGGACCTGGGGCGGGTTCGGTAAGCCCGGCGCCGAGGCCCAGTACGCGCGTGAGCAGGAGATCTACCTGGGCTTCTGCGAGCGCTGGCGCAACATTCCCAAGCCGACGCTGGCGCTGGTCCATGGCAAGGTGATGATCGGCGGTCTGATGCTGATGTGGCCCTGCGACCTCATCGTCTGTTCGGAGGACGCCGAGTTCCTCGACCATTCGGTGGCGATGGGCGTGGGCGGTGCCGAGTTCTTCGCCCATCCCTGGGAGATGGGCATCCGCAAGGCCAAGGAGTTTCTTTTCACCGCCGACTGGATCAAGGCGGCCGAGGCGCATCGCCTGGGCATGGTGAACCATGTCGTGTCGCGCGCCGAGCTCGAGTCCTTCGGCCTGGCGATGGCCGAACGCATCGCCCAGAAGCCGCTATTCGCCCTGAAGCTCGTGAAGCAGGCCATCAACGCGGCCCAGGACGCACAGGGCCGGGTCGGCGCCATGCAGACCTCCTTCGCGCTCCACCACCTGGCCCACGCCCACAACATGCTGGCGCACGGCAAGCTGGTCGACCCGACCGGCCTGATGCCGGCCATCAAGAAGCACGAGAAGGCGACCTAGGACGCCAATCCGAAATCCAGAAGATGTTCCTGGCCCGCCGCGTTGTAGCGGCGGCGCTAGCCTATGCTTGGATCGACCACCAGAATGGTCTTGCCCGTTCCGTCACCGGAGAGCGCATACTCAAGCGCTTCTCGGTATTCGCCAAACGGGAGGGTTCTCCCGACCGGCACGTTGAGTTCGCCCTTCGCGACCCAGGCGAGCAGCTCCTTGAGGTCGCTGGCGGCGGCGTCGGCCTCGAACACGGCGCCGAATTGACGATAGTCTACGCCGACGAGGGCTGCTCCCTTGAGGAGTGGCAAATTCACCGGCAAGGCCGGAATGTCGCCGCCCGCAAAGCCTACAATGAGGTAGCGCCCGCCCCATCCAAGCGATCGGAACGCAGGCTGCAGCAAGGGGCCGCTGACCGGATCGAAGACGACGTCGACGCCGTTCGGGGACACCGCCTTTAGCCTCTCCCGCCATCCGTCAACGGCTCGGTCGAGGGTCGCTCCTGCACCTGCCTGTTCAACGACGGCGCGCTTCTGCGCGGTCGAAGCGACACCGATGACGTTCGCGCCGAGTAGCCGACCGACCTGGACTGCAGCCAATCCGACTCCGCCGGCAGCGCCGATCACCACCAGGGTCTCCCCAGCTTTCAGTCCAGCGCGATCGCGAAGGCCGTGCAGGGCCGTGCCGTAGTTGATCCGAAAGCCGGCGGCCTGGTTCATGCTCATCCGGTCAGGTATGCGGCTGACGGCCCGTTCGGGGGCAATCGCGTACTCTGTAAAGCCGCCGCGCGCCTGCGCCAGGACACGCTCTCCCATTGCGAATCCCGTGACTCCTGGCCCCAGCGCATCCACCACGCCCCCGATCTCGGCGCCGGGCACGTGAGGCAAGGACGGCTTGACCTGGTAGCGGCCTAGCGCAACCAGGGCGTCGACGAAACCGACCCCGCAGGCCGCGACCCTGATCCGAACTTCGCCCTTGCCGGGCTGGGGCGCAGGCAGGTCGACCAAGGCATAATTGTCGATGGAGCTGAGATCAGCGGTCTGTACGGCCTTCATTGAGACGAACCTTCGATTTGAGAAATCCGGCTATGCCTTGCAGGCTGTGTCTGACGGTGGTGAGCGGCCGCGGCATGAGCGCTCCCGCCCGTGATCCTGATACAGCCGGGCTAATAGCGCACTTCGATCTCGGTTTGGCCGTGGAGGGGCGAAAAGCTCCGGATCATCGCGGGCACGATCAACCCGTCACGGCCATACGCCGCCTGGATTGCCGCCAGCTCATCCGAACTCGCGAGTGCCGCTGCCAAATCGTCGAGGAACGGCACTTCTTCACGCGGCAATGCCTCGATGGGGATCCGATCTGCGAGGCCCCAATAGTCCCACGGAAGCATCTCGACCTTGTTGAGAGCGGCAAGATCCCGCAGGAGGCTGCCGCGGATGAACCAGAGACCCTGGATTCCGATGCTCGGGACGCCAAAGCGATCAGGATCCGCGTGGCCGCTACGCGCAAGTCGCCAGGCATTCGAGGCGACAAGAAATTCGTCGCGGCTCAGGTCGAGCTCGTTCGCTGTAACGCCGACCTTCGACTTGACGACTGGATCGACGTTGGCATCGACGAGCAGCCAGCGCCTTTGGCCTTCATCCCAGTACTCGCAGACGCAGTGGTCGCTGTACGAGTCCCGGTTCTTCGAGAAGTAGGTTGCAAAGCCGAAGCGCATCTGCGCCGGTATTCCGAGATGGCGGAGCATCGAGCACAGGAGCAGTGCATAGTCGCGGCAACTGCCAACGAACCGGGCGGCGGGTTCGCGTGCCTGCAGCAGCGGTCGTCCATCCTTTGCGAGAAGCCGTTCGAGGATAGTCGGGAGATAACGGGCGTCGACTTCACCAAGGCAGTCGCGCTCTGCGAGCGCCAGGCCGTAGAGGCCGACAAAGTCCTTGTCGACGATGAGTCCCTGGACGCTCCTGACGAGCGCTGAAACCTCCAACGGCAGACCGGCATAGAGATGTGCATGCCTGCCAGGATCCGTCGCTTTGCCGTTGGTTCGGTAGTAGGCGAGGAGACCCGGTTGCATTCAGGAATCCTATCACACTCTGATCAGGCAAACAGGCGCCAGCTCGGAATCATCCCACGCGGTAGCCGATCCGCTCGAAGAACTTCGCGATCTCCGCGGCGGCGAGATCGGGCTGCTCGTAGTGAACGAAGTGGCCGGCATCCTCCGCGATGCCGGCTTCCACGTCTTCGAAATAGTTTCCGACGACGTCGATCCAGGCCGACTTCAGCACCGGGTCGTGGCGGCCCCAGAGGACGCGCGCGGGCTGGGTGATCATGGGTGGCTTGGGCGCGGTTCCGGCCATGACCGCGAGCCGGCCGGCATTCTGCGAGATGTACCAGTTGAAGCCGCCCTGGAGGTTGCCGGGACGCATGAAGTTGTCGACCCAGCGCTCCAGCACGCCGTCGAACGCGTCCTTGCGATGGCACCAGTGGGTCAGGAAATGCCGGAAGTAGGCCCGGCACGTGTCGCGCGAGGCCCCGACGATGGTGGGTGCGAACGGCATCTGGTGGAAGGTCTGGTACCAGATCTCGTTGATCTGTTCGGGATCACGCCAGCGTGCGCCGACGCTGTGGGTGCCGCAGTTGAAGAAGAACAGCCCGGCCACCCGGTCGGGATGCCTGATCGCGAGCCTCTGCATCACATAGGCGCCGACATCGTGGCCGACGAAGCCCGCCTTGGCGATGCCCAGCCGGTCGAGGAGGGCAACGATATCGTCGGCCAACACGTCGGGGCCGGCCTGGTCCGAAGCTCCCGTGGTGGGATTGCCGCTTTCGCCGAAGCCGCGGAAGTCCGGAGCGATCAGCCGGAAGCGATCGGGCAGTCGTTCGAACATCGGCTCCCAGGTCGCCCAGAATTCCGGCCAGCCGTGCAGAAGGAACAACGGCGCGCCTCTGCCGGCCTCGGCCACGTGGGTCGGAAAACCGCGCGTCTCGACGAAAGCGTGCCTGACCTCGCGCATGATGAGACTCCTCGTCAGCCCTTCTTCACCATGGCCTCGATCAGCGTGGGACCATCGGTCCGCGCCAGTGCCCGCTCGAGGGCGGCGTCGAAGCCTTCCGCGGTGTCGACGCGCTCGGCCGGCAGGCCGAAGCCCTCGGCGATCTTGGCGATGTTCATCGGCGGATCGTTGAAGTCCATGCCGATCGGCGTGTCGTTGCCGTGGAACAGCTTCAGCCGGTTCTTGAGGATCTGGTAGCCCTCGTTGTTGGTGATCAGGAAGATCACCGGCAGCTTCTGGTTGGCCGCGCTCCAGATCGCCGAGATCGAATACATGGCGCTGCCGTCGCCGATCACGGCGACGACCCGGCGCTTCGGTTCGGCGATCTGCACACCGACCGCCGCGGCGATGCCCCAGCCGATGCCGCCGCTCACATTGCCGAAGAAGCTGTTGCGGTCGCGGAAGGGGAAGTAGCTCGGCAAGGTCGCGGTGCTGGTGAGGCCTTCCTCGACGATGAGGGCGTCCGTCGGCAACTTGTCGCTGAGACGCATCATGAGCCATTCGGCGGGCAGGGGACCGGTCGTGGGCGTCGCGACCCTAGCTGCCTTCTGGGCACGCTGGGCGCTCCAGTTGCGCGTCGCGATCTCGGCCAGCGACGCCTTGGCCTGCTCGGCGAGCTTGGCGCCGCCCAGCTTCTTCAGCAGTGGCACCAGAGCCTTCAGTGTCTCCTTCACATCGGCGCGCAGCGCGATCTCGGCCGGGAAGTTCTTGCCCATCTCCCAGTCACGCAGGCCGATCATCGCCACTTTGGTGGTCTCGGGCAGCGGCTCGGTCTCGCTCCACACCGACATCTTCAGCACGTCGGAGCCGACGCAGAGCATCAGATCGTAGTCGGAAAGGACGCGACGTACGTATTTCTGGTCGCGGTTCAGCGCGCCGAGATAGGCGGGATGCTCGGAGGGGAAGTGCGCACCCCAGGCCACGGTCTGTTGCAGCACCGGTGCGCCCAGAGTCTCGGCCAGTTCGGTGGCCTCGGCGAAGGCGTCCGACGTGGCGATCTCATGGCCGGCCAGGATGACGGGCTTCTTCGCAGAGAGCAGGCGCCGGGCGAGCTGTTCCAACGCCGCGTCGCTCGGGCGCACCGCCGTGTCGACGCGGGTCACCTCGCCCATGTCGATGGCGGCTTCGTTGTTAAGGATGTCGCCCGGCAGGGAGATGAACACCGGGCCGGTCGGCGCGGTCATCGCGACCTTGGCGGCGCGGCGCAGGATGCGCGGCAGGTCCTCGATGCGGTTGACCTCGGTCGCCCATTTCACGACCGGCTGGGCGATCGGCACCAGCGGCGCGTAGAGCAGGGGCTCGGTCAGCCCGTGGCCCTGTTCCTGCTGGCCGGCGGTCACGATCATCGGCGTGCCCGACATCATCGAGGTGTAAATCGACCCGATCGCATTGCCGAGGCCGGGCGCCACGTGGACGTTGCAGGAGACCAGCTTGCCGGAGGCCCGCGCATAGCCGTCGGCCATGGCGATCACGACGGCTTCCTGGAGGGCCAGCACGTAGCCCATCTCCGGGGCTGAGGAGAGCGCATGCATGATCGGCAGCTCGGTCGTGCCGGGATTGCCGAACATCTTGGTGACGCCCTCGTCCTTCAGCACGCGCAGGAAGGCATCGCGGCCGGTGATGGTGTTGGGGACGTTTGCGTCGGGCATTCATTTCCTCCTCGAGAAGGGCGCGAGGGTAGCGTGCCGCCGTGGCTCGTGAAATGATCGAGTGCATGACGGTTGGAAGACCACGCGCGATGCGAAAAGCCTGTGACTGATCTCGAACTGAGAATCGCCGGCCTGACGTGTTGGCGCGGCCCGGTGAAGATGGCGCCGCTGCTGGGCGGGCTGACCAATCTGTCGTACGTCGTCGAAGACGCGGGCGAGAAGTTCGACGTGCGCATCGGCGACGACATTCCGGTTCATCACGTCTATCGCGATCGCGAGCGCGCTGCGTCGATCGCTGCCCATGTCGCGGGTCTGTCGCCTGAAGTCGTGCACACCGAGACCGGCATTCTCGTGATGCGCCACGTCGAGGGACGGACCTTCACCGAAACCGATCTGCGCGTGAACATCCAGCGCTTGGTGCCGCTGTTGCAGACGTGTCATCGGTCTGTCGGCACGCATCTCGCCGGCCCCCCGAACTTCTTCTGGGTCTTCCACGTGATTCGTGACTACGCGCACACGATCATGGAATCGGAAAGCCCGTTCGCCGTCGACGTGCCGCGCTATCTGGAGGCCAACCGGGTGCTCGAAGCGGCACAGGTGCCGATGCCCATCGTTTTCGGCCATCACGACCTGCTGCCGGGCAACGTGATGGACGATGGCAGGCGTCTCTGGCTGATCGACTGGGAATATGGCGGCTTCGGCACGGCCCTGTTCGACCTGGCCAACCTCTCGGCGAACGGCGCCTTCGGCGATGCCGAGGACGAGGCGCTCCTGGATGCCTATTTCCAGCGCAATGTCCCGGCCGACCTGCGCCGCGCCTTTCTGGCCATGAAGGCGGCCAGTGCCTTGCGCGAAGCCATGTGGGCGATGGTGTCCGACATTCACCTGCGGATCCCCGGCGCCGACTACAAGGCGCATGCCCGGGACTATCTCAGGCGCTTCGAGGAGTTGATGGCCCGTTGATTGCATGTCGTTTCCGGGGAGCTGACCTCAGGAGCATATGCATGAGCCTTCGCCGATTCCGTCTCGCTGTGGCACTAGCCGCCGCATCCCTTCTGCCGCTTTCAGCCGCGCAGGCGCAGGAGAAAACGCTGCGCATCGCCATGACGGCGTCGGACATCCCGACCACCACCGGCATGCCGAACAACGGCTTCGAGGGCATGCGCTTCCTGGGGTTCCCGATCTTCGAGGGCCTGGTCCTGTTCGACCTGTCGAAGTCGGACCAGCTTGCGACCCTGCGGCCGGGTCTGGCCGAAAGCTGGAAACAGGCGCCCGACGACAAGAAGACCTGGATCTTCAATCTCCGTAAGGGGGTGAAGTTCCACGACGGCACCGACTTCAACGCCGACGCCGTGATCTGGAATCTCGAGCGCATCTTCAACAAGGACAGTGCGCAGTTCGAGGCAAATTCCGCCGGCATCATGCGCTCCCGCGTGCCGATTCTCGCGGGCTACAAGAAGATTGACGACAATACGGTGGCGCTCACCACGACGGTCGTTGCCTCCTATTTCCCGTGGATGGTGCCTTACATCCTCCCCGCCTCGCCCACCCAGTGGGAGAAGGCCGGCAAGGACTGGAACAAGGTCGGCGCCGCCGGCGCCGCCGGCACCGGACCGTTCAAGATCACCAAAGTCGTGCCGCGTCAGTCGGTCTCGCTGGGCCGCAACGATGATTATTGGGATGCTGGAAGGAAGGCCAAGGTCGACGCGA
>CAIYWM010000934.1 GCA_903929895.1 uncultured Alphaproteobacteria bacterium | reverse complement strand
TTGAGAGGGCCACGTCCTAGGCCTCTAGACGAAGGGAGCATAGGGCCAGAGGCGGACTGATAGTCGAATGGCCGCGCCGACGCAACCCCGCTCGTTCAGCCGGGTTTCCGGCCGGCGATCCGGGACAGGACACCTGGGACGAAGGGGTGGACGGTCACGTCGGCGAAGCCCGCCCCCTGCAGATATCCCTTCACCTCGGACTCGGTGTGGGCGAGGCCGGTGCTGTTCTGGATGGCCTCGTTCAGGCCCCACAGCGCGGCCGAGAGGGGGCCGTTGCGGTCGTCGTGCAGGGTCTCGCCGATCAAGTGCATCTCGCCGCCCGGGACGAGGGCCTCGAAGGCCTTGGCGACCACCCGGCGGATCAAGGCGGGCTCGTATTGCGGCAGGTTGCTCGCCATGACGACGACGTCGACACCCGTCGGGAAAGGGGTCTCGGTGAAGTCGCCGGGCAACGTCCGGACGCGCCCTGTGGCGCCGTTGGCTGCGATGTACTCGTCGGCCACCACCGTGACCGGCGGCAGGTCGAGCACGATCGCCTCCAGGCCGGGAAACGTCTTCGTGGCGACGATGCTGTAGGCGCCGGAGCCGCCGCCGAGATCGAGCATCAATTTGCGGCCCGAGAGGTCGACGCTGCGGCTGAACAGGCGGGCGGCGCCCATGCCGATCGAGTAGGTCGCGGCGTGGTAGCGCCTTGCATCCTCGACGGTGAAGTCGACGTAGGCGCCCAGCCGGTTCTCCTGGCTGTCGCGCAGCCGCTCGGAGAGTTCGCCGAACGCCTTCCAGCGCGGCTTGGTGAAGAGGATCCACGGGCCTGCGTAGCGCTCGCCGTCCTTCACCAGGAAGCGCTGGACGTCGGGCGCATTGGTGAAGCGCTCGCCGTCGCGCGACAGCAGAGTCATGGCGGCCAGCACGGTCAGCAGGCGCTCGGCATTGCGCTCCGAGATGCCGGCGGCCTTTGCCACGGCGGGAATCGTGTCGTGTCCATGGGCGATGGCAGTGAAGATCTCCAGCTCGACCGCGGCCATCAGGGCGGCGCTCTCCCAATAGGCCTGGGCGATCTTCTGCAACCGTGTCGTGTCGAGGCGCTGGTTTCCGGACATTGTGGCGTTTCCTCTCTTGTTGCCCGAGCATAGCGCGCGGGCCTAAGCTTCGTCGCCGCCGCTGGAGGACCCGCCATGGACATGCCGATCGCTTCCGAACTGCCGCTCACCGGCATCGACGTGCACGCGCTGCCGCCGGCCGACGGCGAATGGGTGCTGCGCCGCCAGCTCGCCGCCGCCTACCGGCTGGTCGACCATTTCGGCTGGACCGAGCTGATCTATGGCCACCTCACGGCGCGGGTGCCGGGCGAGGCGCCGCACTTCCTGATCAATCCCTTTGGGCTGAACTACGACGAGGTGACGGCCTCGAACCTGGTCAAGATCGACCTCGACGGGAAGATCGTCGAGCCCAGCCCGCATCCGGTGAACTACGCGGGCTTCGTGATCCACTCGGCGATCCACATGGCCCATGCCGAGCGCCACAAGGTCGTGATGCACACTCACACGCGCGCCGGCATGGCGGTCTGCGCGCTGAAGGACGGGCTGCTGCCGGTATCGATGGTCTCGACGGCCTTCCACGGCAAGCTGTCGTATCACGACTATGAGGGCCCCAGCCTCGATCTCGACGAGCGCGCGCGGCTGCTGGCGAACCTCGGCAACAACCAGGCGATGATGCTGCGTAACCACGGGCTTCTGACCACGGGTCGCTCGGTGCCCGAGGCCTTCCTGCGGCTCTACCGGCTGGAACGGGCCTGCCAGATCCAGCTCGACGCGGCCGCGGCGGGGACGCTCAATGTCCTGGGCGACAATCTCGCCGCCAAGTCCGGCGCCGACATGGACCGCTTCTCGGAGATGGAGTCCGCCGTGGGGATCGGCGACCTCGAATTCGCGGCGCTGGTTCGCAAGCTCGACAAGGTCGATTCGAGCTGGCGTCACTGACGATCACTTGAGTTTGTAGAGCGCCTTCAGGGAGCCGCTAGGCGCCTTGATGTCGGCGATGCGCCAGCCAGCGGGCGTTTTCACGAGCTCCAGCAGGACGCGCTTGGCTTCGCCGAAGTTCTGGAACGACACCTGGGCGGTCGCGGCATCGCCGTTGCCTGTCACGTCGATCGAGAGCTTCGAGATTTCCCAATCCTGGGCGTCGACGAAGGGATCGCCATTCAGGGTCGGCACCTCGTTGCGGCGCTTGGCTTCGCGAGTGTCGCGGTCCATGGCCTGAGCGAGGGCCGGCACGAAGAACCGGGCGGTATCGCCGTAAGGCTGCCCCTGGAAACCCGCCTTGAGATACGGTCGATAGAGAGTCTCCACGAAGGCCTGCGCGGTGGCCTGCGCCACCGCTTCAGTCCCGCTCAGAGCGGTGACGAGCCCGCCACCCAGCAGGACGCGGCGGCTCAATGTCTCTGCGGTCAAGTCTCGCTCCTGCTTGGCTATGCGCGGAAGGTTGTGCGGTCGGTGCCCGAGTAGAGGGCCTTGGCCGACCGCTCGACCGCCTTGCGATGGGTGGCGAGTGCCGCGGGATCGAGGTCTGCCTTCGGGGCCGGCTCAGGATCGAAGTTTCCGCAGGCATCGTGGCCGCGGACCAGGGTCGCCGAATCGCGCACCTTGAGCTGCCGGACATGGGGCGGGATGTAGCGCAGGGCCAGGCCAATGCGGCGGTCGCCGGTCGTGTTCGGCCCCGACGCGTGGGCCAGCAGCACATGGTGCAGCGACATCTCGCCGGCCTTCAGCGGGACGTCGACCCCGGCGCCGTCGGGCACGTCGACCGCGATCTCCTGGCCACGGCTCAGCAGGTTGTTCTCGTCGAACGTGTCGCGATGCTCGAGCTGGTTCCTGAGATGGCTGCCCGGCCAGAACCGCATCGCGCCGCTCTCGACGGGCGCATCGGCGAAGGCCACCCAGGCCGTGACGACCTCGTCGGTGCTGAGGCCCCAGTAGGTCGCATCCTGGTGCCACGACACGAAGGAGGGCGACCGCGCCTCCTTGATGAAGAAGGTACTGCTCCAACACAGGATATCCGGCCCGATGATGTCCTCCACGGCATCGAGGATCGCGGGATGCCGCGCGAGCTCATTGGCCCAGGTGAAGAGCAGATGCACCTTGTGTCGCATGTCTCCGGCGATCGGGCCGCCCGTCGCGCGTTCATGCGCCTCCAGGCGGTCGCGGCAGGCGCGCGCCTCGCCAGCGGAGAGAACGCGGATCGGAAAATGGAACCCGTCGCGGTGATAGTGCGAGACTTCGTCGGCAGTGAGACGCTTGTTCATGGACTCCCTCCTGCTAGGGGGACGGAGCGCGCTGCTCGGCGGCACGCATCCCATCCCTGGGCGCCTTCTTCGGCTTCTTGACGAGAAACGCTTCGGCCCTCTGCAAGGCGTGGCCCAGGCGCTTGTTGTCGGTCTGGGCGACCTGCTCGGGGAATTCGGTCTTGACCAGCTCGAGATAGGCTCGCGCTGCAACGCGGCCCTGAAGCTTTCGGATCAGGCGCATCTTCGAGAGTGCCATGAAGAAGCGGCGGGCGGGATCGGCGGACCGGTGCAGGGCAATGCTGGCAAGGCGCAGTTGGTCGGCAGGCGGCATGTCGTTTTCGAGTTCGTCCACGATCGCCTGGGGAACCTCTTTCGGGCAAAGGAAAAAGGCACTCGAGCCAATCTCGCCGACGAAGTCGAAATAGGCCGCCAGGGCCTCCTGATGGGTCTTTATCCAGGGCAGCTCCTCGAAGAAGTAGTCCTGCTGGACCACCAGCGAACGGCCGGGGATCAATTTGGGATAGAACAGGCGAAAAGCGTGAAGGCTGAGGCTTGGCAACTTGAGAATGTCGAGGAAGAGGATTTCGACCGGACAGCCGAGGTCGGTGGCGTTCATGAAATCGCCAATGCGAAGATCGACGAGGTCCTTCACGGGGGCGATGTTACGGCGCAGTTCGGATTCGAACGACTCTCCCTGTGCGGCGGAAAAGGTCAGGCCATGTGTCCTGAAGAAAAGCGGCATGTTGGGGGTCACGATCGCCCTCTCGTACGAAACAATCGGCCGCCGCCAGTTCCGCGTGATCACTTCCCGATGAGGGCTCGAGCGAATGCCCTCGCCGAAGCAGCGTGTCGATGCGCCGAGGAAAATTCCGGCGTCCACGATGATGCCCTTGCCGGCGTAGTAGCGGCTGGCCAGCCCGAAGAGAAATTGCCTTTCCGCAATGGACATCATTGATGGCGTGTCGAGGCAGGATGGCGCCGCCGGGCTCACCAGCGGTGCGAAAGCGGCATTCAACCGGATCGTCTGCAACGGCCTGGTGGGCGTCAGAACCTCGACCTTGGCAGAGGGCGTCGCCCGTCGATCGGCCCACATCGTCGTGGCGGCCGCCGCCATTTTCCCAAGGAGCCGTTTAGCC
>CAIYWM010000933.1 GCA_903929895.1 uncultured Alphaproteobacteria bacterium | reverse complement strand
TCTGTGACGCCTTAACGGTTTCGATCAGCCGCGGATAGCCGTCAGGCACGCTGGTATGCCAGTGGTACAGACCATCGTGGAACTCCTTCAGGAGCGTATCAAAGAACGCAATGTCAGCCATCTGATCTCGCGCCAACTCCTTGAGCCCCTCGGCATGATAGAACGTGAGGCGCGACCGATCGAACAATCGGCGATGCTTTTCCGAATGGAGAAAATCGGTCAGATTCGAAACGGCATGGCCGATGTCGGCTGAAATCACTTCCATTAGCTGGGTGACATACTTGTTCTCGCCTGGCGCCACCTCGGACGGTGGCTCGGGCGGCTTGGGGCGCTCGATAAGCGGCGCGCCGAAAACGGTCAGGTGATATTTCGTCTGGGAGTGTTGGTTCAGCAGAGTCAGCGGCTGCATCGCACGGAAAGCCGTGAAAGGAACGCTTTCGATGTGCTCCTTGAGTTCGGTCGTCAGCTCGACGGAACCTTTGCGGATTTTGGTACGGCAGTGCTCGTCCCAATTGTCGAGGATGAATTTGCGAAGATTCTCTGGCTCATCCAGCAGGTCCTGAAGCGGCGAAGTTACGCCCTTGTGCGTGACGAAGTGGTACTCTTCGGGAAAGGTGTAATCGCCACGGTGGCTGTAAAACAGCACCTTGCCGATTTCCGCTGCCGCCGTGCTCGCCCCTAGCGCTGAGGCATAATGCTTGCACTGGTAGAGCGTCCATTTGCGGACTGGTACGGTGTTTGGATCATGCCAGGCGAGGACATCACGGCCCTTGTCGCCCGCGCCGCCGCGCAGTTGGACCTCGACGATTTCCGGTCTTTTCACGGCCAGGTAATCGGACGCCCATTCCAGCGTGAAGCGCTCGAACTCCTCAGCGCTGAAAATTGCCAGACGATCGAGCGCCGATATTGGCAATCCGACACCTAGGCCAAGCAAACGCGCGTTCGCACCCGGCCACGGCGTGGGAGGTTTCAACTCCTCTATATGGATCGCTGTCTGGTCGTTTTTTCTTTTGGTCACGCAACCTCCCCGACAAAATCCTGCCTTTGTCAGGCTCTTTTAGCCAGAGGTTTAATGTCCAACGCGCTTGCTCACCCGTAATCGGCAAAGCCACCCCATCTCATCTCGGACTTCATTTGGAGGGATTTAGCGGTCGACCTGTGCAGCCCCTCCTTGAACAAGAAGGGCTACCTGTTGTAAGCATCTCTGGATTGTTGCGAATCGATTAATCGCACCACATAGTAGTAAGGCCTTTGGCCGAGCGGTGTGCTCCGGGTCTGGTGGTAGAATGCCGGCCGCGTGGTGTCCGCGCCCTCGCCCATCGCGACGACGACCTGCTTTTAGGCACGGTCGTGGACTCGTCAGCGAGAGAAAAAGCTGGTTGGTGATGGCGTGTCTCGCAGCAAGCAATGCAAGGAAGCTTTGCTCCCGCGTGACGAGCGAACGGCTCATTACCTCCCATACAATCGCCGCCTCGCCTGTGCTGGCCTATCTCCCACGTGGATCAACCATCCGCAGGAGGAAGCCATGTCCCATCCCACCGCCACGCCGGACGCCGTCGTCGAGGCCTACGTCGCCACCTGGAACGAGACCGATCCCGCGCGCCGCCGCGCCGGCCTGGCCGCGGCCTGGACCGAGACGGGGATCTACCGCGATCCGGTGATGGCGGGCGACGGGCCTGCCGGGATCGACGCCATGCTGGCGGGCGTGCAGGCGAAGTTCCCGGGCTTCGTGCTCAAGCGCACCTCGAAGGTCGACGCCCATGGCGGTTCCCTGGGCGGCCCCTCTGGCAGCTCAGCGGGACTCTATCTGCGCTTCACCTGGTCGCTGGGTCCGGCCGACGGGCCCTCGGTCGTCGAGGGGGTCGATTTCTGCACCCTGGCGGCGGACGGGCGGCTCGCGTCGGTGGTCGGGTTCATCGACAAGATGCCGGGGTGAGAACACACGCAAGGGTTGCTTTAAACAGGCAGACGGCAATCGATCATCCCGTCTGATGGGTTATTTGAATAACCCGTCAGATGGGTTATTCTCATGCCGACCGTCCATCGCGCTGGAAATCTGCGTTTCGTCGTCTTTCTCGACGCTCACGGGCCGCCCCATGTTCACGTCTTCTCGGGGCGTGCCGAGGCGAAGAGTCTCCTCGGATCGGACGATGGCGGGCCGGAGGGGGACGGGCCGGAGCTGGAGTGGGCGCGCGGCTTCGATCGCGCCGGCCTGCGCCGGGTGCTCGTCGAGGCCAGACTGAGTCGGGCGAAGCTGCGGGCTGCATGGCGGCGGGTTCACGGCGCCGAAGGATGAGGAAGGTCGAGATGGCTGGGGATCGATCGAAGGCCGAGATGGATCGCGAAATCGATCGGGCCCTGGCGCGCGGCCGTCGCCGGGCCGTCACCGAGCCGCAGGCCGAGCGCGCGCACTATGAACGCCGGACCGGCCGGGTCGTGGTCGATCTGACCAACGGCTGCAGCTTCGTCTTTCCGGCGCGTTCGCTGCAGGGGCTGGCGCAGGCGACCGATGCGGAGCTGGCCGACATCGAGATCCTCGGGGCCGGCCATGGGCTTCACTGGCCCGCGCTCGATGCCGATTTCACCGTGCCCGGCCTGCTGATGGGCGTGTTCGGGACCCGCGCCTGGATGATGTCGGAGCTGGCCCGCCGCGCCGGCCAGACGAAATCCAAGGCCAAGGCCGCCGCCGCCCGCACCAACGGCCGCAAGGGCGGCCGTCCGCGGCGGGTGGCGTAAACGAAATATCCGAAATAAACGAAACAACTGAAGTGAATGCCGCACCCCTGCGTGCGACTCAGTTGCATTTGTCTCCGTCGTCCCGATCGGAGGGAAGGAACCTACCCACCTCATCCTGAGGAGGCCACCCCTCGAATACCTCGGGGTAAACTCGTGGCCGTCTCGAAGGATGGGCAACAGGCAAGGTGCG
>CAIYWM010000932.1 GCA_903929895.1 uncultured Alphaproteobacteria bacterium | reverse complement strand
CGGCGGCGGCGGGGGAGGCGGCGGCGGAGGCGGCTCCGACGCGCAGGCGCCCAACAGGAATGTCGCCGCGGCGACGACCAGGAGTTTTTTCAGCATGGAATGGTTTCCCTCGATTTTCGGATCTGAACCCACGGCGGGTTCGTCCGAGGGCTTAAACGCGACGGCCCCCAGGAAGTTCCGGTGCCATGCAAAAAGAACTTTCCGTCGTCCGGATCAGTAGTCCCACTCCGCCTTGACGCCGACCCGCCCGCTGGAATTCGCCCCGATGTCGCCCTCGACCTTGATGTTGTCGAAGACGTCGAGCTGCACCACGCCGCGGCTGGAATTGCCCGCGGCGCCCTGCCGGGCACCGACATACACGCCCGGCGCGACGTAGCGGCCCGCTTCGAGGGACACCCCGTTCGCTCCGGCACCCGTGGATTCCCCTGTTCTGGCTGACGAGGATCCGATGCTCAGCTGGTCGAGCCCCAGACCCTTGCGCAGCCGGCTCAGGACTCCCTCGCCCGGAGACTGGCCGGTCAGCTCGGCGAGCGCCTGCGCAACCTGAACCAGCTCCGAAGCGCCGAGTTGGGAGGCCGGCTTTCCGAAGATGAGGAGGGCCATCGCCTCGTCGGGCGGCATGGAGGGCGTCGAGGTGATTTCGAGCTTCGGCTCGCGGGCGGTTCCGGTGATGGCGACCCCGATGGTGGCCGAATTCGCCGTCGTGGTTGCGAGGAAGTCGAGGCGCGGGTCGATCGTGTTGAGGTTGTCCAGGGTCACGATGCCCTTGGAGAAGGTGAGCCGGCGGCTGCCCAGGCTGAATGTGCCGCGCCGCATCGTGAAGCCGCCGACCACGGCGGGTGCGCTCGGGCTGCCACCGACGGTGAGCTGTCCGCTCATCTCGGCGTCGAGGCCGCGACCGCGCACGAAGATCGCCTGGGGCGCCCGCACGTCGAGCGCCAGCCTGATCGGCGTGGCGTCGGGTGGAGGCGGGGCGTTCGCGGGCGTCCGGCGCTGCACCGGCTGGGCGGCCGCCACCGGCGCCCCCGGCTTGTTGATTTCGCGCACGTCCAGGGTCGGAAAAGACGCGGTTTGGCCGCCGCCCACCGAGATCTCGGCCCGATCGATGGTTACGGGCCCGGAGATCTCGATACCCGAGGAGGTCGTCCCTGTGACCTTGAGCGTGCTGGAGACCGTCGCCACCATGTCGGGCCGGCTGACCAGCAACGCGCGCTGCGTCGCCAGCCCGAGGTCGAGCACGAGACCGCGTTCGGCATCGACCCGCATCGAGCCACTGCCGTTCACGGAGCCGGTACCCGCCCGGAAGGTGAGCTGCTGCATCTGCAGCGTGTCGCCCTGGAGGACGAAGCGGCCTTGGCCGCCGCTCAGCTTCAGGCCCGCTTCCGGCATGGTCAGCGCACCGCCCTCGAAGTCGATCGCACCGGTGCCGGTGATCTGCGTGCCGTTGATGGACACCGACAGGTTGGGCCGGAGCCGGCCGCTCACGTTGCGGATGTCGTTGCCCAGGAGGGGCGCAAAAGGCGCGATGTCGATCGAGCCTCCCAGGTCGATCTTGGCGGCGGCAGGACCGGCGCCACGGGGCACGGTTCCGATGCCTTTCACTGTCAAGTTCGTGGTGCCGCCAGCGGCCAGCCGCGCGTCGAGGCTCGCCTGCTGGCCGATCAGGGAGGCGGTTCCCTGCAGCGACAGCGCCGGGATCAGCGCCGCGTCGGGCCGGCGTACGCGGACGCCGGCTGCGCTGTAGCTCGCCTCCAGCCGGGGCGCACCCATCGCGCCGGTCGTCCGAATCTTGGCCTGAAGCGTACCTTCCAGGCCGGTCCCTGGCGCGAACGTGTCGATCAGGGCGAGTGGCAGTCCGGCGATTTCGGTCTGCAGGTCGCTCGCCACGGGATCGAGTGTGCCGCGCACCGCCATCCGGCCGGCGCCGACGCGCAGGTTCGTCGGATCGATCACGATGCGTGCACCGGCCACGGTGATCCTGGTTGGCGCGTTCAAGCCGAGCGGGATGTCGCGATAACGGCCAGTGAATTTGGACAGGGCGACGCGGATCTCGTCAGCCAGAAACTCGATCTTGGCCGCGAGATCGGCGGACAGTTCCGGTCCCGAACCCTGCAGGGCGAGGTCGATGCCGCCCGCGCGATCGCCCTTGGCCGTCGCCTTCAGGGTGGACAGGCCGCCGGCGCCGCGCAGGCGTGTTGCATCGAGGACGAGGTCCGTGGCGGCCCGGCCGGCCGGGTCGTCGACATGGCCCTTGAGGTCGAGCGTGCCGGCGCCCAGGCCCTGACCGGCAAGGTTGGTGCCCTTTACCGAGACGTCGAGCCGCCCAGCGGGGGCGTTTGGATCGGCCGTGACTTCCGCAACCAGCGACCCGTCGAAACCCAGCGCCGCCAGCCCCTCGATATCCTTGAACTGGGGAATTGCCAGGCGCGCGTGTCCGGTCGCCCGCATCTGGGCAATGGCAAGATTTGTGACGTCGAGCAGGGCGGTCGACCAGCGACCCCGGAGGTTCGGCACCGAGAGGCCGGTGGCTTCTTCGTGCGAGAAGCGGCCCTCGATCGACAGCGGCTGACCTGCCACCTCACCCTCGGCCTGAAGCGAGCCGGTCAGCTTGCCGCTGGGGGCGAGCGATACGGAGGTGTCGAGCACGAGGCGCCGCGAGGTGACTTTCTGGTAGGCGACATCACGGCTCTCGACCTTGAGCTTCAGCGAGGTTTCGGGGCCGCCGAAATCCACGGTCGCCGTCGCGTTCGCAGCGCCCTGCACTTCGGCCCGGAAGGTCGCCAGCCGGGGCAGATCGAGGGCGAGGTCGAGGGTGCCCGCCTGCTCGCGGCCACGCCCGGAGACGGTGAGCGTGCCGCTGTCGCTGCCGAGCTTCGCGTCCCGGATCGTCCAGGCGCCGTCGGGTGCGAGGGTGGCGTTGCCAGCTAGATTGACGGTGGCCACCAGACCCTGCGGCACGTCGGGCGCGCCGAAATCTTCGATACGGCCCTGCCAACGGGCGGAGAGATTGCCCTTGTCGATGCCCGCCGTGAGGTCGACCTGCGCCTTGCCGCTCAGCGCACGGCCCGCCAGCGCCGACAGCGGCTCAAGGCTCGGCAGCTCGACGGTCGCGCGCACCTCGCCCTTGTCGTCCGTCGGGACGTAGTCCCCGTCGCCTTTCAAGCGCAGGAGCGGCATGCCGACCTCGAACGACCGAACCCTTATCTTGCCGCCGACAAAATCCGAGACCGTGGCATCGACCGTGACGGTGCCGGGTTGCGGCAGGCGGGGATCGAGCGTGGCGAGCTTCAGATCTTCGACGGTTCCCCGCACGCGAATTGCGCCTGTGAGCTTGCCGTCCGCCTCGAGATGCAGACCCTGCCAGGCGATGCCCTGGGCCGGAACGTCGATCGGGCCGGCGTCGAGGCTGGCCTGGAAACCGGTGTCTCTGCCATCGGGCATCCAGCGGAGATTGCCCTTCGTGGTCGCCGTGTCGCCGGCCTTGGCCGTCAGTTCGGCCGTGCCGTCCCGTTCGTCGCCCTGGGCAGAGAGTTTCAGGGAGATGTCCGGCAGGTCGGGGCGCTGCATCAGCGCCGCCACGATGCCGCCGGACGCCTCGTCGAGCGTGATGTCGGCCGCGATCCTGCGGGGCGAGCGCTCAAGCCGCACGTCCGCGGTGAGCTTGCCCTTGGGGCCTTCCAGACGGTCGGCCGCGAGCCGGGCGCTGATTTCGCCGAGGTCGCGGGCGACCGCCGCCTCGCCGCCGATCTTCCAGTGTGAATCGATGCCGCCCAGCGCGGCCGCAAGATGCAGGTCGTCGATCCGCAGGGCCCGCAGGTCGATGTCGAAGGGGAGCTGGAGGCCGCCGGTTGTGGGCGTGCTTTGCTGCTTCTCTTCCTGCGGCACGCGCAGCACGGCGATCTTCGCGGCCGACAGGAGCTCGACCCGCAGCCTGCGCTTCAACAGCGGTGCGAATGACCAGGACAGGCGCGCATCCTCGACCAACAGCCACGGGCCCGTGCGGTCGGCGATTTCGACGCGCGCCACGCGCAGGTCTGTCGGCACGAAACCGTCGATGCCGGTGATGCGGATCCGTTGATCGGGCGAGGAGGCGAGGTTGGAGGCCACGGAGGCCAGCAACCGCTTGCCCGGAGCGGTCTGCACGCCCGCGAAGGCGAGGCCGAGAAGCGCCACGAAGGCGACCAGCCCGTAGGCCGCGATGCGAAGCGCGCGCATCAGAAAGCCTGCCCCAGGCTGACGTAGAGGCCGAAGGGCGGATCGCTTGGCCGGCGGTTCAACGGGAACCCGACATCGGCCCGGATCGGCCCGAAGTCGGTGTAATAGCGGATGCCGACGCCGGCGCCGACCCTCGGCGCCAACTGCGAGAAGTTCGGCAGGACGTCAGGGTAGGCGCTGCCGGTGTCGACGAAGGCGACCGCGCCGAACGCCTTGCCGATGCGCTGGCGCAGTTCGACATTGGCCTCGACCACACTCGCGCCGCCCAGCGGGTTGCCATAGGCGTCGAGCGGTCCGGCGGTCTGGTAGACGAAGCCGCGGACCGAGCCGCCGCCGCCGGCATAGAAGAGCTTGTCGGGCGGGATGCCGCCGATGCTGGTGGTGGGCTCGATGCCGAACGAAGCGCGCGTCGCCAGCACGCTACGGCCGGGCTCGGCGATGTCCCAATAGTGACGGCCGGTCAGGCGCAGGATGGTGAACATGTCGCCGCCAGGTCCGGTATCGACCCACGGCTGGACGTTGAACTCGATGCGATAGCCGCGCGTCGGGTCGAGGTCGCTGTTGGCGCGATTATAGAGCACCGTCCCCTGCAGGCCGAGCATGCGATAGCTCTGGGTGATGCCGTTGCGCGTGATGTCCGCGATCTCGGCCGCCAGGCCGACACGGGCCTGCCAGCGCGGTGAGAAGGTGCGGTCGAAACCGCCATAGAAGGTGGCGGCCTTTCTCGTATAGGCAGGGACTACTTCACGCAGCGCCGCCGCTTCCATCCGCAGATCCTGTCCCGGCAGCCACCAGTCGGGTTTGCGGAACGCAGCGCGGAAAGCAAAGCCGGTGTCCAGGATCGCATAGCCCTGGCCGATGTGGTTGACCTCGCCCGACAGGCGCAGACTCTCGGCCTGGCCGAACAGGTTGCGGTGGACCCAGAATCCCTCGACCGCGAAGCCGAGCTGGGTCTCGTAGCTCAAGCCGAAGCCGAACGAGCGCTGCAGTCTGTCGGTCAGCTCCGCCTCGATCGGCAGCTCGCCATTGGCGTCGAGCTCCGTCGCGGGCTTCAGGCGCACCGCGTTGAAGGTGCCGAGCGAGGTCAGCTTGCCGCGCAGCTCCTCGACCTTGGCTGGCGAGTAGGGCTCGCCCTCCTTGAAGGGCACGCGACGCTGCAGCCAGACCGTATCGACCTTCTCGGTGCCGGTGAAGCGGACCGGGCCCATCCTGGCCAGCGGGCCGGGCTCCGCCACGAAGGTGACCTCGGCCTCGCGCGTGGCGTGATCGACGATGACCTCGCGGTCCTTGATGGCCGCCAGGGCGTGGCCCTGCTTGCGCAACTCGTCCAGCAGCTTGTTCTGGGCGGCGATGATCGCGGCGGCATCGGCGGGGTCACCGGGCGCGAGGCCGAGCTCCGCGCGGTCGATGCCGGGCAGCGACTGCTGGGTCCCGGGCGGACGGATGGCGAGGGAACCGATGCGATAGCGTGGGCCTGTATCGATCGCGACGTCGACGGTCGCCGAGTCGGTGTCGGGACGCGCTTCGAGCGCCTCCAGGGCGGAGGCGTCGGCGATCGGTCGTCCGTCGATCGTGGCATTGATCGTCGCGTCGTAGAAACCACGTGACCGCAGGGCCGTGTTGAACTGGGCGGCAATCGCCTGCGCGCCCTGCAATATGCCCAGCGCATCACCCGTCAGGGGCTGCTGCTTCTGGAAGTCTTCCGACAGTTCCTTGAGATCGGACGCCATGCGCTCGTCTCCAGCCACCGCAAGAACGACCTTCCCGGTTCGCGCATCGGCCGCGCGAGGCCACAGGCCCGCCGATGCCGCCCATGTCATCGAAATGAGGCAGCATATGCGCGCCCAGCGCAGGAACTCGCGATTCAGAAAGGCCATGCCACGCGACACATACAACGCGTTGCCGACAAAAGGGATGCGCCCGCGTCCCTATTCGCCCGTGGCCCACAATCGAACGCGGTCGCTCACGGTATGAGAACCGGGTCGAGCTGGGCGTAGCGACGCTGCTGATCGGTGAACATGACCATGAACAGTTGCCGGAAGAGCTGTTCGATGCG
>CAIYWM010000931.1 GCA_903929895.1 uncultured Alphaproteobacteria bacterium | reverse complement strand
GCCGCCTTCCTTGGCCTCGACGAGCATCGTGACCAGGCGTTGGAACACGAGGGCGCCGCCGATTCCAGGTCGGGTCGGGTCGTCCGTCGGCATGCGATGGCCGAGCTTGCGAATCGATTCCGGAATGTTCGTGCCGAGAAAGATCAGCTTGTATTCGTCGGGGTGCGCCAGGCCGAACTTCAGGTAGGCCTCGCCGAAGCGGCGGACGCGCTCGCGCGGATCCGTAACAGTGTTCTCGATCTCACTGATGCTCTCGATCAGCACCGCGAAGGTCTGATCGCAGAGCGCGAGCATCATCTGCTCCTTGTCCTGAAAGTACAGGTACAGCGCGGGCGCTGACACGCCGACCCGGTCCGCGATCCGGCGGATGGTCGTGGCCTCGTAACCCAGTTCCAGGAACAGTTCCTTGGCGGCCTGGAGAATCTCCTCGCGGCGGGTATGTCCCTCGCCCCGCTTCTTCCGGCCACCCGTCGCCGCTGTCGAAAAAGCGTTCAATCGGGTTCTCCTACCCTTGACTATTATATTAACGCAGATAACTTATCAACGGTAAGTTAACGGCGTTTAGATTCTTCAGTCCATTGTAAACGTCCGAAGGAAGGCCCGCCATGCGTCTCCCCAACGTTCTTCTCCCGCGCGTCTCCGTGCTGAAGCTGGCCGTGCTGGGCGCCATCGGCGTAACCATGGCCGGCGGTGCCTTCGCGGCCTATTCGCTCACACGCAATCCTGCCGCCGCCGCGGTCGGCGCCGAGCCCGTCGTACGGCCGGCGCGGGTTGCCGAGATTACCTACAAGACGCAGGGCCGGACCCTGCTGCTGGCCGGCACGGTCGTGCCCCGCATCGAGAGCACACTCGGCTTCCGCGTCTCGGGCAAGATCGTCCAGCGATCGGTCGATGTCGGCGCCGTCGTGAAGCCCGGGGACATCATCGCCTCCCTCGACCCTTCCGATTACAAGCTTGCCGTCGACAATGCCCGCGCCGCGCTCGCCTCGGCGGAAGCCGATTACGTGCGCGCCTAGGCCGATCACGAGCGCTACCTGAACCTGCGCGGCAGCATGGCCTTCGTGCCGCAGACGCTCGACCAGCGCCAGTCGCTGGCCTCGACCGCCCTCGCCCGCGTCGACCAGGCCAGGAGCCAGCTCTCCTCGGCGGAGAACAACCTCGCCTATACGGTGCTGAGCGCCGACGCGGCGGGCGTCGTCACCGCGGTGCAGGCCGAGGTGGGGCAGGTCATGGCGCAGGGTCAGGGCGTCGTCCGGCTCGCTCGACTGGACGAGCTGGAGATCGTGGTCGGTGTCCCCGAGCACCGGTTGAAGGTGGTGCGCGCGGCTCAGGGCGCGAGCTTCGAACTCTGGTCGGACCCCGGCCGGCGTCATGCCGCCAAACTCCGTGAACTGTCGCCCAGCGCCGATCCCGTGACCCGCACCTACGCCGCACGGTTCAGCGTTCTCGAGCCGCCGGAGTTCATCGGGCTCGGCATGACCGCGACCCTGGGATTCGAACGGCCCGACGCGACGCCGGTGGCCGAGGTGCCTCTGTCCGCGATCTTCCAGCGCGGCACGCAGCCTGCCGTCTGGGTGGTCAATCGCGACAGCGGCACGGTCGAACTGCGCCCCGTCACCATCGCGCGGTGGCGCGACGACACGGCCGCGATCCTGTCGGGCGTGAAGGAGGGCGAGCTGATCGCCACCGCGGGTGTGCACAAGCTCGAGACCGGCCAGAAGGTCAAGCCGCTCCCGCCGCAGCAACAGGCGGCCCGCTAGGCGGCTTCTGCCCCGCCGACTTCGCTCCAAGGGGAGACGATCCATGACGACGCGCACCAATCTCTCGGCGCTGGCGCTGAAGTACAGCACCCTCACCGTGTTCTTCATGATCGCGCTGACGCTGGCCGGGGTCTACGCCTTCTTCAACCTGGGCCGCGCCGAGGACCCACCCTTCACCATCAAGCAGATGGTCGTCTCGGCCGCCTGGCCCGGCGCCACCTCGCGCGAGGTCGAGCAGCAGGTCACAGAGAAGATCGAGACCAAGCTGCAGGAGCTCCCCTACTTCTTCAACGTCCAGAGCTACACCAAGCCCGGCGAGACGGTGATCTACGTCTCGCTGCGGGACGACACGCCGCCGTCCAAGGTCGCGGACCTCTGGTACCAGGTGCGCAAGAAGGTCGGCGACATCAGGAGCTCGCTGCCGCAGGGCGTGGTGGGCCCGTTCTTCAACGACGAGTACGGCGACACCTACAGCATGATCTGGGCCTTCGAGTCCGACGGCTTCTCGCCGGCCGAGGTCAAGGAGATCGCCAAGGCGGTACGCCAGCGCCTGCTGCGCGTGCCCGACGTCACCAAGGCCGACCTGTTCGGCCTGCAGGACGAGAAGATCTATATCGAGTTCAGTCACACGCGACTGGCCATGCTGGGCGTTCCGGTCGACCAGATCCTCGAAGTGGTGCGCCGCCAGAATGCGATCGTGGCCACCGGCACGATCGAGACAAAGGGCGAGCGCGTGGCCGTCCGGGTCGACGGCGCGCCGACCTCGGCGGAGCAGCTCATGGCGTTGCCCTTCACCGCCAACGGCCAGACGCTCACCCTGGGCGACGTTGCCGAGATCTCGCGCGGCTACCAGGATCCGCGCCAGCTTGCCATGCGCTACAACGGCAAGGCGGTGATCGGCCTCGGCGTCGTCATGGCGCCGGGCGGCAACGTCCAGAAACTGGGCGCCGCCCTCGACAAGACCATGGAGGAGGTCGAAGCCGGCCTGCCGGTCGGCATCACCGTGCATCGCATCGCCAACCAGCCCGAGGTCGTCACCAAGTCCTTCGAGGAGTTCAGTTCGGCGCTGCTGGAGGCGCTGGCCATCGTGCTGGTGGTCTCCTTCATCAGCCTCGGCGTCCGCACCGGCGTGATCGTGGCGCTCTCCGTGCCGCTGGTGCTGGCCATCACCTTCGTCGGCATGCTGATGCTGGGCATCGACTTCCAGCGCATCTCGCTCGGCGCGCTGATCATCGCGCTCGGCCTCCTGGTCGACGACGCCATCATCGCGGTCGAGATGATGATGGTGAAACTCGAACAGGGCGCCAGCCGGCTGGAGGCCGCGACCTACGCCTACACCTCCACCGCCTTCCCCATGCTGACGGGCACGCTCGTGACCGCGGTGGGCTTCGTGCCGGTGGGATTCGCGCGCTCCAGCGCCGGCGAGTACACCAACTCGATCTTCTGGGTCGTCGGCCTGTCGCTGATCATCTCGTGGTTCGTGGCCGTGCTGTTCACGCCGTGGATGGGCTACCACCTCCTGCCGACGCCCAAGGTCCAGCACCACGATCCCTACAACGGTCGCCTCTACACGCTGTTCCGCAAGGTCGTCGTGTGGTGCGTCACCTGGCGCAAGACCACGATCGTGATCACGGCGCTGGCCTTCGTGGGCTCGCTCGCCGCGTTCGGCCTGGTGTCCAAGCAGTTCTTCCCGACCGCCAACCGGCCCGAGCTGATCGTCGACATGAAGCTGGCGCAGGGCGCCTCGTGGGCCGCCACGGACGCCGAGATCCGCAAGCTCGAAACCTGGCTGGCCAACGATTCCGACGTCGCCTCCTACACCGCCTATGTCGGCGCCGGCAGCCCGCGCTTCTACTGCCGACGGTGCCTGAGCTGGCTAACGCCAATTTTGGCCAGATCATCGTCATGACCAAGGACCTGGTCGCGCGCGAGCGGGTCGTTGCCGCGCTCGACGACCTGTTCAAGAAGGACTTCGAGGCCGTCCGCGCCCGCGTGCAGCGCCTGCAGAACGGTCCGCCGGTCAGCTACCCCGTCATGTTCCGCGTGCTTGGCGACGACCCGCAGCAGGTGCGCCAGGTGGCGGAGCAGGTCCGCCAGGTCTTCAAGGCCGATCCCGCGACGCGCGACATCAACTTCGACTGGAACGAACTGGCCAAGACCGTGCGCCTGGAAGTGGATCAGGCGAAGGCGCGAGCGCTCGGCGTCGATTCGCAGGCGCTGGGCAACACGCTGCAGACCCTTCTGACCGGCATTACCGTCACCCAGTACCGCGAGCGTACCGAGTCGATCGACGTCGTGGCCCGCGCCGTCGCGCCGGAACGGCTGTGCGTCGAGGGGCTGGAGGCGATCAACCTCCGCACCTCCACGGGCGGCGTCG
>CAIYWM010000930.1 GCA_903929895.1 uncultured Alphaproteobacteria bacterium | reverse complement strand
TCCTGGAAGCAGTGGGTCGTCGGTGCTCAGGTCGGCTTCAAGGGCTTCACCCTCGGTGGCGCGCTTGGCTGGGACAACCAGGGCCTTGGCTCGAACTACTTCACCGGTCAGAACAACGACACGCGCTTCTACACCGCGGGTCTGATGTATGAGACCGGCCCGTGGCAGATGTCGTTCGGCTGGACCGGTTCGTACAACAACAACGGTAACGGCTCGGTCGGCTGCAGCACCATCGCAGTCAACGCTGCTACCTGCACCACTCCGGCCGCCACTGGCGTTCCGGGCGTGAACTCGACCGCCTTCGGTCCGGGTAACAACCCCGCCAACCTCGCTTTTGGCCAGGAGTCGGTCAACAAGTGGGAAATCGGCGTGAACTACGCGCTTGGGCCGGGAGTGAAGCTCACCGGTGGTGGTCTGCTGTACTCGGCTTCGGGCCCGACTGCTGCCGTCTCGGGCAACAGCTGGGGTCTGCTGATGGGTATGGATCTGCGCTTCTAGTCGCAGGCCATACGATAAATTGGAAAGAGCGGGCGAAAGCCCGCTCTTTTCTTTTGTGGGGTCGGCTTTGGCCTCTATCGCGAGGCGCGACGGCCGACCAGGTTGACGAACAGGCTGGGCAGGTAGGTCCGCGATACCGGCAGGCGCTCGGTCGCCTGGCGCGCCAGCACGGCGCGATTGTCCTCGTGGTCGAGAACGAGCTGGAAGAGGCCCTGTTCCACCGCGCCGGCACGCGGGTCGAGCTCCGGCCTGCCGTCCCGCTCGATCCGATAGGCGACGTCGAGGCCGACATCGCCGCCGCTGTAGAAGGACGAGGCAACCTCGAGCTGCCCGAACAACAGCATCAAGCCGCGCACCGAGAAGCGCCAGTAGTCATCCGGCGCGGCATGGAAGGCCTGCGACCAGGCCGCCGACACGAAGGCGAGACCGCCCGGCCGCAGCGCCTGCTCGATGTTGCGGGCCGCGCGCGCGGGGTGACGCGTATGCTCGAGAACGTGGCAGCAGATCGCGAGGTCGAACGGCTCCTCGCCCAGTTTCCCCGTCAGGGTCCGCCGATCGCTGCAGATGTCGGCGACGCAGTCGACATTCGCGCCCTCGACGAGATCGAGGCCGACGAAACGCGCCTTGGGGCCGAAGCGCGTGGCCACGAGCTTGCGCCAGTTGCGCACGTTGCGGTCGGCGACGTGCGTGCGCGCCCCGACCTGCAGAACCCGGGGCGCCCGCTTCCCGACCGACTGGGCCACGCGGTCGAGCACCAGGTCGATCTCGCGCGCAACGCTGGTGCCGACGACGCGTAGCTCACCGGGGCGCTGCTCACCAGGAGTGGCGCCGCCGCCGGCCATCAGTCGCGCACGACCAGGATGTGCATGCGACGCGGGCCGTGGGCGCCCAGCTCCATCGCCTGCTCGATGTCGCCGGTGCGCGACGGCCCGGTGATGGTGTTGACCGTGCGGGGCATCAGATCCTTGCCATAGCGCGCCCGCAGGCGGCCCCAGACATCTTCATAGCCGCCGACGATATCGGCCTCCCGCAGCACGACGACATGCGTGTCGGGCAGCAGGTTGAGCGACACCGGGTGGTCGGGGCCGGAGGCCATCACGACTGTGCCGGTCTCGGCAATACCCGCGAAGGCGCCGGTGACCGAGACCTGGTCGCCGCCTTCGCCGCGCCCGCGCCGGATCGAGAGCATCTTCTGGCTCGCCCAGTCGTAGCCTTCGAGGAGGGGCGAGGGCGCCATCGCGACGTTCGCAGGCAAGTTGTTGCGCGCGAGGTAGGCGCTCACTTCGCCCGGCACCTCTGCCGGCCCGACCCTCGCCACGGTGGCGTTGAGGGTCTCCGCCCACTGGCAGAACAGAGCCACCTTCTCGGCCTGAGGAAGCTGTCCGCGCGCCACCGACGGTCCGCGCGGCGGTTCGGCCAGGCGCATCTCGACGGCGCCGCGGGCGTCGCCGGTGAGCTCGCCGCGACGCAGCGAGCGGCGGATGCCGCCCAGAATCTGGGCCCGGGCGTCGGTCGGGGCGTCGCTCATGCCTTCCTCTTCGCCCAGCGTGCGTGGAAGGTGCCGCCAGGCTGTGGCGCGGGGAAATCGCGGAAGCGCGTCCAGCCGCCGGCGAGCGGCAGCGCCCGGTAGCGGCCTTCGGCGCGGCCGAACAGGGCCAGCACACGATTGGCCATTGCGGTGAGCCGCCGATAGAGGGCGGGCCGGCGGGCGGCGAAGCTCCACATCGCCAGACCCTGGCGGACCGCCTTGGGCGTGAGGTGCTTCTCGAACTCCCGTTCGCGCCAGTGGCGCATCAGCTTGGGCAGCGGGATGCGGACCGGGCAGACGCTCTCGCAGCGGCCGCAGAAGGTCGAGGCGTTGGGCAGGTTGCTGGCCTCCTCGACGCCCACGAGCTGCGGCGTCAGCACCGCGCCCATCGGCCCGGGATAGACCCAGCCATAGGCATGGCCACCGACGGCGCCGTAGACCGGGCAATGGTTCATGCAGGCGCCGCAGCGGATGCAGCGCAGGATGTCCTGCATCTCGGTGCCGAGCACGGAAGACCGGCCGTTGTCGAGCAGCACGACGTGATACTGCTCGGGCCCGTCGAGATCCTCGCGCCGCTTCGGCCCGGTGTTCAGGGTCGTGTAGGCCGAGGATTCCTGGCCCGTCGCCGACCGCGCCAGCACGCGCAGCAGCACCGCGGCATCCTCGAGCGTCGGGATCACCTTCTCGATGCTGGCCAGCACGATGTGCATTTTGGGCAGCGTGTTGGAGAGGTCGGCATTGCCCTCGTTGGTCACCAGCATCGACGAGCCGGTCTCGGCCACCAGGAAGTTGGCGCCGGTCAACCCGACATCGGCGTCGAGGAATTTCTGCCGCAGGACATAACGCGCTTCCGCGACGAGATCGTTGCGCTCGGTCAGGCGCTTGTCGAAGCCCAACTTGGCGTGATGCTCGAGGAACGTATCGGCGACCTGGTCCTTGGTGAGATGGACGGCCGGCGCGATGATGTGGCTGGGTGGCTCGTTGCGCAGCTGGATGATGTATTCGCCGAGATCGGTCTCGATCGGGGCGATGCCCAGCGCCTCGAGATGCTCGTTGAGCGCGATCTCCTCGGCCACCATCGACTTCGACTTGGCGACGGTGCGGGCGTTCACGCTCTGGCAGAGTTCGGCGATGATGCGTCGCGCATCGGCGGCCGTCGGTGCCCAGTGGACGTGGCCGCCCAGGCCAATGACCTTGCGCTCGAACTCTTCCAGGTAGAAGTCGAGATGGGCCAGCGTGTGGTTCTTGATGTCGCGCGCGCGATCTCGTAGCGCCTCGAACTCGGGCAGCCGCTCGGCCGCCTGGCGCCGCCGTTCGGAAAAGCCGACCTTCAGCTTGGCCAGCGAATCCTGCAGGTTGGGATCGGCCAGCGCGTGGCCGACATTCGCCTTGAAGGCATGGGCGGTCGATTCCATCAGCCGCGCTCCGGTTCGCCGATCGCCGGCAGGTCACCCATTCCGGCCAACACTTCCGCGACGTGGCGCACGCGTACGGCGCTGCCTTCGCGCTGCAGCTTGCCCGCCATGTTCATGAGGCAACCGAGATCGCCGGCCAGCAGCGTGTCGGCCCCGGTGGACGCGATATCAGCCGACTTCTCGCCGACCATCGCGTTCGAGATCTCGGGGTACTTCACGCAGAACGTGCCGCCGAAGCCGCAACAGACTTCGGGGGTCTTCATCTCCCGCAGTTCCAGTCCCTTCACTGAACCCAGCAGGTTGCGCGGCTGCGCCTTCACGCCAAGCTCGCGCAGACCGGAGCAGGAGTCATGATAGGTTGCGCGACCGTCGTAGCGCGCCGCGACATCCCTGACGCCCAGCACGTCCACCAGAAATGCGATCAGCTCGTAGCTGCGCCCGGCCAGGTTCTCCGCGCGGGCCTTCATGGTGGGATCGTCGTCGAACAGGCCGGGATAGTGATGCGACAGCATTCCGCCGCAGGAGCCGGAGGGCGCCACGACCGCATCGTAGCCTTCGAAGGCGTCGATGACCTGCGCGGCGATGGCCCGTGTCGTGGCCCGGTCGCCGGTATTATAGGCCGGCTGACCACAGCAGACCTGGAGCGGCGGCACCTCGACCGAGCACCCGGCATCCTCGAGCAGCTTCACCGCGGCGAAGCCGACCGACGGCCGGAACAGGTCGACGAGACAGGTGACGAAGAGCGCGACGCGGCGCGGGCGGGCAGGTGGTTTGGACGGGGATGTAGACACAGCCCGAACATGGCAGCGGTGAAATTGGCGTGCAACGACCACTTGTCTGGAATTGTTCCAGCCTGATGAGGCAGACCGCCGGCGTCGCCGGCGAAAGTCGCGGATGCGTCCTGGCCGTCAGTTCTTGTTCGGAACGAGGACGATGGCGCGACCGTCGCTGTTCATGCGGCCGGCCCACTCGGCCGCCTGCGCGCCGGCGCCGTAGAACACGTCGCCGCGCGCCGGGCCCTTGATCGCCGCGCCGGTGTCCTGCGCGATCATCAGGCGGCGATAGGATTCGGTGGCGCCGGGCTTGCGATAGACGGGACGGCGCGTGTCGATCCAGACAGGCGTGCCGTACGGCGTGATCGTCGGATCGACCGCCATGCTGCGCTGGGCGGT
>CAIYWM010000929.1 GCA_903929895.1 uncultured Alphaproteobacteria bacterium | reverse complement strand
CCGCGACGGCGTCCATCGGACGGCTCGAAGGCGAGTTCCGCCATGCCAGGCACTTCGACGCGCGGGATGGTGGTGCCGATCAGCTTCTCGATCGCCTCGACCAGGCCGCCCTCGTCGGGCGAGGCCAGGGTGAAGGAATGACCGGTATTGCCGGCGCGGCCGGTACGGCCGATGCGGTGGACGTAGTCCTCGGGCGAGAACGGCACGTCGAAGTTGAACACATGGCTCATCGCCACGATGTCGAGGCCGCGGGCGGCGACGTCGGAGGCGACCAGGATCTGGATCTCGCCCTGCTTGAACTTCTCGAGCGTCTCCATGCGTGCCGGCTGGCTCATGTCGCCATGCAGCGCGCCCGCATTGAAGCCGTGCTTCTTCAGCGAAGTCTGGAGGATCGCCACGTCGCGCTTGCGATTGCAGAACACGATCGCGTTCTTGATGTCCTGTTCCTTGATCAGGGCCCGCAGAGCCTCACGCTTGTCGTCTTCCTGCACGACCACGAGGCCCTGCACGATGTTCTTGGAGGCCGAGGCCGGCGCCGAAACCGTGACTTCCTTCGGATTGCTGAGGAAGCGGTCGGCAAGGCGCTTGATCTCGGGCGGCATGGTGGCCGAGAAGAACAGGGTCTGGCGCAGCGGCGGCAAGGTGGCCACGATGCGCTCGACGTCGGGAATGAAGCCCATGTCGAGCATGCGGTCGGCTTCGTCGATCACCAGGATCTTGACGTCGTTCAGCAGGATGCCGCCGCGCTCGAAATGGTCGAGCAGCCGGCCGGGCGTCGCGATCAGGACGTCGGCGCCGCGTTCGAGGGCGCGCTCCTGATCTGGGAAGCTCACGCCGCCGATCAGCAGCGCCATGTTGAGCTTGTGGTTCTTGCCGTAGATTTCGAAGTTTTCGGCCACCTGGGCGGCCAGTTCGCGCGGCGGCTCCAGGATGAGCGAGCGCGGCATGCGTGCCTTGGCGCGGCCTTCCGAGAGAATGTCGATCATCGGGAGGACGAAGGAGGCGGTCTTGCCGGTGCCCGTCTGGGCGCATCCGAGGACATCGCGACCCATCAGGACGATGGGGATGGCCTTTTCCTGGATGAGGGTAGGCGTCGTGTAGCCCTTGTCGGCCACTGCCTGCAGTACCGGGGCGCTAAGCCCCAAACTCTCAAAACTCATTTAATTTCCGTAGTTTAGTCCATTCTTTCCGCTGGACTTGGAGCAGTCTCATAAGGCTCGAGAATCGAGCCGGACCGCTGGGCGGACCCCATATGACCCCTGCAGACAGCCAAGTCAATGCGACCGGGCGCGGGGCAGCCCGGCGGCTGCGTCAGGCCTTGATCTCGATTTCGACGAAAACGAACTCGAAATCGTTGGGATTTATGACGTCGTGCTCGACCCCGGTCTGCCGGGAATAGGAAACGCCGGCCCTCAGGGGTGCAGGCACCGTGGCCTTGCCGTCGAAGATGTGCAGCTCACCAGTGGTGATGGGCACCACCACATAGTCGTGGTCGTGGCGGTGCCATCCGGTGTGACTGCCCGGCGGGAACCGCCATTCCGTGACGATGACGCGGTCGTTCTCGGCCTGGACCGAGGGCTTGGCGAGGGGGCGTTCCGGTTGGGTCATGCGCGAAAGCTAATGCTTCACGCAATGTTTGTAAGGTGACACGAGGGCGCGCCCTGATAATGTGCATATACACGTGATTGGAGTGCTGTCCCTGTCTCACCCCCTCCTCACCGCGCCCATCGGCAAGAGCCTCTGGAAGCTGTCGGCCCCCACCACCGCGGTCATGATCGTCCAGACCTTCGTGGCCATCGCCGAGACCTTCATCTTCGGGCGGCTGGGGACCGACGCATTGGCGGGCTTCGCCCTCGTCTTCCCGCTCATGATGATGATGACCATGATGGCGGCCGGCGGCATGGGCGGCGGCGTGGCGGCTGCCATGGCCCGCACCCTGGGGGCCGGCCGCACCGCAGACGCCCGCGCCCTGGTGCTGCACGCGCTGGTCCTCGGCACGGTGCTGGCGCTGTTGTTCACCCTGCTCGCCTGGACGGTCGCGCCCTCGCTCTACCGGCTGCTGGGCGGTGAGGGGGCGGCGCTCGCCAAGGCGCTCACCTATTCCAATGTGCTGTTCACCGGCTCGCTGTTCATCTGGGCCAACTTCTTTCTCTCGGCGCTGCTGCGGGGTGGCGGCGATGCCGCGACGCCCGGCCGCTACATGCTGCTTTCCTCGATCGCACAGGTGCCGCTTTCCTACGTGCTGGCGCTGGGCATCGGCGGTTGGCCGGGCATGGGCATGGCGGGGCCCGCTATCTCGGCGCTGCTGACCTCGGCGGTGTCGGCACTGCTGCAGGCGCGCGCCCTGTGGAGCGGCAAACTGGGCTTCGTGCCGGCCACCTTTGGCATCCCCCTGCAAGGTCGCCTGTTCTGGGAGATTCTTCGGGTCGGCCTGATCGCCTCCTTCTCCGCTTTCACGGCGAATTTGACCGCCATGCTGGTCACAGGTCTCGTCGGCCGCTTCGGCATCGCAGCCCTCGCGGGCTATGGAATCGGCGTGCGGCTCGAATTCATGCTGGTGCCGCTGGCCTTCGGCATCGGTTCGGGCCTCACGACCATCGTGGGCGTCGCCGCCGGCGCCAACGACTGGCGGCGGGCGGTGCGCGCCGCCTGGATCGG
>CAIYWM010000928.1 GCA_903929895.1 uncultured Alphaproteobacteria bacterium | reverse complement strand
GTCGTCCAGGAGCGGTTGCGCAACTGGTGGGCCCACGGGGATACCGGCGCCACACGCATGCTCTCGACCTACTACGGCGCGCAGAGCCTGCATGAGTTGCTGGAGCGCACGACCTGGCATTCCGGCCAGCACGTCCGCCAGTGGATGATGCTGCTGGAGCGGGAGGGCGTGAGCCACGACCGGCCGCTGCGGGAGGCCGATTTTGCGCGCCTGCCCATGCCCCGAGACGTCTGGGACGGCTAGGGTCGCAACCTCCGGCCTAGCAGGGCGTTTCGTCACCCAGACAACCCTGTTTGCATCTCACCGGAGGACT
Organism: uncultured Alphaproteobacteria bacterium; assembly: GCA_903929895.1. Classification (GTDB taxonomy): domain Bacteria; phylum Pseudomonadota; class Alphaproteobacteria; order Reyranellales; family Reyranellaceae; genus Reyranella. The sequence continues at coordinate 17,804 of CAIYWM010000928.1, read as the reverse complement.
ACACATGCGCGCTGCCAGCCACGCCAACGGCAAGGATCTCGCCAAGGAGATCGCCCTTCTCAAGGCCCAGCTCGAGGAACTCACCGACTCGATGAGCGGCACCGGTCATTCGATGATGGCCCGTGGCGAGGAAGCTCTCGAAGAGACGCTCAATTCGGCTCGCGAGCTGATCGCCAAGTATGGCGACACCGCCAAGGCGATCGCCGAGGACACGATCAGCCTGAAGAACAAGGCGACCGACAAGCTCGTGGAACAGACCGAGGCACGCCCGCTGACGACCCTCGCGGCCGTCGTCGGGATTGGCTTCCTCGCAGGCTGGCTTTGTCGCCGGCAATAGCCAGCCAACGACTGTCCGGCCTCGTCTGGAGAAGAGACCCTCGATGATCGGCCCCCTGCTCCGGGCCGCGGCAAGCTCTGCCGCGGCCCGTTCGCTGCGTACCGCCGCGCAGGACGCGGTGAGTCGCGCGTTGCTCACGGTCGGTGCCGCGCTCGCCGTTGCCGTCGGCGCAATCTTCCTGACGTTTTCTGCCCTGTCATTGCTGGAGAGCCAGCTGAACCCGGCGGGCGCCTCGGCGATCGTCGGCGCCTTCTGGGGCCTGCTGGGCCTCGGCTACTTCGTAGCCAACCGGCGACGCCGCACCTGACCCGGCGTCACGGACGCAAGCGGAGGCTTAACCGCCAGCCGCTCGCTCACGGGGCGATCCTCCGACAACAGGACTTCCAGCCAGCGCAACGACGGCAGATGCGCGGCGACGGTGCTGATGAGGATCAGCAGCGGCACCGCCACGATCGCGCCCACCGCCCCCCACATCCATCCGAGAAAGGCAACACCGGCGAACACCGCAACCGTGTTGAGCGCGCAGCGCCGGCTGACGAAGGCCGGCGTGATGAGCTGCGACTCCACGAAATGAATGGCCGCGAGGATCGCAGGCGCCGCCAGCATTTGTAGCCAGTCGTCGTAGGTCAGCAGCGCCACGAAGGCGACCAGGCCGATCGCCACCGGCGGTCCGACGAATGGCACGAAGGACGCGAGGCCGACCAGCACACCCCACAGGATCGGATTAGGAAATCCCAGCAACGCGAGCACGATGGTCGAGACCACAGCCACCAGGGAGTAGATGACCACCAGGGCGAACAGGTAAGTGCCGACGCGGTCGGTGATGTCACGCATGACACGCGCAATCCGCACGCGGGTCGTGAAGTTGATCGGCACCCGGAGGATCTGCCTCTTGTGGTCGTTGCGGTGGGCGAGAATCATGAACGACAAGACAGCTGCGTAGCCGATCTGCAGGAGCACGGCTGGAGTCGTGCTCATCACATCCGAGAGCAGTGACTTGTCCCGAACGACGACCGTTTCAGGCGGCTTCCGTTCCGTGCTGGCCTGCCCCGGCTGTGCCTGCGTTGCCTGCTCGACACGGTCGGTGACCTGCTTCACGAAGGCCAGTGACTTGCGCAGACCCTCGAGCTTCCGTTCGAGCGTGTAGGTCAGGTAGGGGGCCTGTTCGGCCCAAGTCGATATAGCGGGTGCAGAGATCACGAGCAGGCCGGCGACCACCAGAGCAAGCAACGAGACGGAAGCACCGGCCGCGGCCGTCGGGGGAAGACGCAGGCGTTCGAACTTCTTGGCGACCGGCGTCAGGATCAGGGCGAGGACGATCGCAGCGGCGGTGGGAATGAGAAAGTCGCGCGCCAGATAGGCCACGACGCCGACCGCGCAGACTGCGAGGACGATCAGCGGACGACGTATCGCCGACCCGCCCTGGACATGGACGGTCGGCACTCTCTCGATTGATTGTTGGGCCACGGAACCTCGCTGGTCCCGGGTAACGGCTCCTTGAGGTCAGAGTTCCGCACGTTCCTCCCTGCGGGATGCAGTGTTTGCGCAATGGCGCGCGCCGACATTACGCTCGACGCCACATGCCGACATACGCCGACACCGTCCCCGTGATGGAGCGCCACCGTTTCGACGTGGACTCCCTCGACCGCTACTTCCGCGAGAAGCTCGAGGGCTATCGCGGCGGACTTGAAGTCAGGCAGTTCGACTCCGGCCACTCCAACCCGACCTTCTTCGTCGCCGCAGACATGGAAGATGGCCGCCGTGACTTCGTGCTGCGCAAGAAGCCACCCGGTCAGCTGGTCGCCTCGGCGCATCAGGTCGACCGCGAGTTCCGCGTGATCTCCGCCCTCGCCACGACCGATGTGCCCGTCGCACCGGCGCGGCTGCTGTGCGACGACGACGCGGTCATCGGCCAGATGTTCTATGTCATGGAGGCCGTGCCGGGCCGCATCCTGGTGAACCCGGCAATGCCCGGCCAGACTCCGGTCGAACGCACCGCGATCTTCAATTCCATGAATGACGTGCTCGCCCGGCTGCACAAGGTCGATCCCGTGAAGGTCGGGCTCGGCGATTACGGCCGCAGCGGCCAGTACATCGCCCGCCAGATTTCGCGCTGGAGCCGGCAGTATGCCGAGTTGAAGACCGAGGACATTCCGGCCATGGACAAGCTCTCGTCCTGGCTGCCGGAGAACATTCCCGACGATGGCGATCCCACCACCATCGTCCACGGCGACTATCGGCTCGGCAACCTGATCGTCCATCCGACCGAGCCGCGCGTCGTGGCGGTGCTCGACTGGGAACTGTCGACGCTCGGCCATCCCCTGTGCGACGTCGCCTATAATTGCCTCGGCTATCACCTCACGGAACCGCCGCACGGCTTCGCCACGGTCGACTTCGCGGCGCTTGGGCTTCCCACCGAACGGGACTATGTCGCCGCCTACTGCCAACGGACCGGGCGCGCGTCGATTCCCGACTGGAACTACTACCTCGCCTTCTCCCTGTTCCGCCTCGCCGCCATCGCGCAGGGAGTCTACCGGCGCGGCCTGCAGGGCAACTCGTCCAATCCCGAATCGATCAAGATGAGCAAGTCCGCGCGAGAACGGGCCGAGCTCGCATGGAGTCTGGTTTCGTAACAAAAACAAATCCGGAGGAAACAAAAATGACAATCAAGAAGATCGGCCGACGCACTTCGATTCTCATGACCGGCGCGGCACTCACGGCTCCGCTTGCGGCGAGCGTACGCGCCCAGCAGACCGGCCTGCCTGACAAGCCGCTGAAGATCCTGGTCGGCTTCCCGGCGGGCGGCGGCACCGACGTCATGGCGCGCCTGCTCGCCGAGCCTCTGAAGCAGCGCACCGGCCGCAACGTCATCATCGAGAACAAGGCGGGCGCCTCCGGCACGATCGCTGTCGGAGACCTCAAGAATGCGCCGACCGACGGCACGACCATCGCCTACGTGCCGTCGGCGACCATCGTACAGAGGCTCACCATGCCCAGCGTGCCGTTCGACCCGCTGACCGACATCGCCCCGATCACGCTCGCCGGGACGGTTCAGACCGCCTTCTGCGTGTCGCCGACCATCGGTGTGGGCAACCTCACGGAATATGTCGAGTGGCTGAAGAAGAACCCGACCCGCGCCTCCTTCGGCACGACGGCCCTGGGGTCCTTCACGCACTTCTTCGGCGTCATGGCCGGCAAGGCGGTCGGCATTCCGCTCGAACCGGTGCCCTATCGAGGCGCGGCACCACTGGTCGCCGACCTGCAGGGCGGCCATATCGCGGCCGGCTGCGGCGGCATCACCGACTTCCTGGAACATCATCGCGCCGGCAAGGTGAAGGTGATCTTCACGTCTGGCGTCAAGCCCACCACATCGGCCCCGGACATCCCGACCATCACCCAGCTCGGCTATCCGCAGCTCTCGATCCTCGGCTGGTACGTCTTCTTCGCCCCGCCCAGGACCCCGGCCCCGCTGATCGACGCCTGGGGCAAGGAACTGAAGGCGGTGCTGGCGATTCCCGAGATCCAGAAGAAGCTGGTCGACCTCGGCCTGGACGTCGAGACCTCTACGCCCGCCCAGGTCACGGAGCGGATGACGACCGACCTCGCACGCTGGAAGACGATCATCGATTCGATCGGCTATAAGCCGCAGGGTTGATCCAACGGAGGCGAGTGCATGCCGATCCTGAAGCGGCCCGATGCCGAGATCCACTACGAGGTCCACGGCAACGGCTTTCCGCTGCTGCTCTACGCACCGGGCGGCCTGCGTTCGTCGATCGAGTTCTGGGGGCCCGGCGCCGATGGCGCGCCGCGTGCCTGGATGGATCCCCGGGTCGCACTCGCCGACAGGTTCACCGTCATCTCGATGGACCAGCGGAACGCCGGCAGGTCGGTGGCCGACGTGAAGCCCGACCATGGCTGGCACACGTTTGCTGCCGACCATCTCGCCCTGATCGACCATCTGGGTTTCGGGCGCTTCGCGGTGATGGGCGGCTGCATCGGCGGCAGCTACTGCTTCGAGGCGATCGAACAGGCGCCGGACCGCGTCGCCGCCGCCGTGCTGCAGAACCCGATCGGCCTGTGGGAGAACCGCGACACCTGGGATGCGGCCGTGCAGGGCTACAGCGAGACCGTGCGGGGGCGCGATCCCTCGATCTCCGAGGCAACGATCCAGAGCTTTGGCCGAAACATGTTCGGCGAGGACTTCGTCTTCTCGGTCACGCGCGACTTCGTCAGGAACTGCCGGACGCCGTTGCTGCTGCAACCTGGCACGGACAAACCGCATCCCGCCCATACCAGCGACGAGATCGCGGCGCTCGCACCCGACATCGACGTCCAGAAGGACTGGCGGGGACCGCAGTTCTCGCAGGAGTCGATTGACCGGGTCCGCACGTTTCTGGAAAAGAACACACGATGATCAAGAAGTTCACGATCCTCCTCGCGACCTTGCTCGCGACGAGTGCGACAGCCCAGGCCCAGGAAGTCTGGGGGGCTGTTGCGACCGACAACGAACGGCTGTTCGGCGTATCGGTTGGCATGGCGACGCGCGAGGCCGCCGAGACCTCGGCTCTGGCCGAGTGCGGCCCCCTGGAGTGCAGAATCCGGATGGCCGCGCCGCAGCGCTGTATCGCCTACGCCCACAGCGACAACGGGCAGGCCTCGGGTTACGGCGCAGCTCCCTCCAAACAGGATGCCGAACAGTCTGCCTGGAACGAATGCAACGCGCGAGTGCCCAGCAACTCCTGTACCATCCGCAGCGCCCGTTGCTTCGAATAGGCTTGCGCCAGCGGCCGATGGACGCCGGCCGCCGCTACGGCCGGGAGTTCTCGCCGAGCCACTTCCGCGCCTCGTGAAGGCTTTGAAATACCTTCACCGGGCGCAGGTCACTGGTGAGCCTGGCGAAGGTTTCGGCATTGTCGGCCGCCTGGCCGGGACTGACGACGAATGCCACGGGCCCTCGCGGCTTGTCGCTGCTCCGGGCGATGAAGGCGGCGATCGCCTCGACGCCTGCTTTGTCCATCGGAGCGGTCGGCGAGGCAATGTCGATGATCTTGCCATAGTGCAGGACGTCGCTTGCGAGCACCTGCTGCACCGCTTCGCGGACATCGTCCACCGTGAACGCGCCCCGTACGACGGCGATGATCAGCCGGCCAGGGTGGTAGACATCGACATGGATCGGCATGGTTTGCGGTCTGCGTTGCCCACATTCTACCGCATCCGTGCGGCGGGGTAGCGCGATTACCATGTCCGGCCGGCCGTGCAAACAGGAGTAGCTGGTGGAGAAGATCGCCGTCGTCGTCGTCGTGGCCGTGGTGGCCGGTGCCGCCCTCTATCTGTTCGGCCGCAACGTCTCCTCCCGGCAGCGTCTGACACGGTCGGTGGCGGCGGCGATCGCCGGTGCGCTGGCCGCCGCCGGCGCGGTCTACGGGCTCGAGGCCCTGAATGACGACAACACCCAGATGGTCGACAACGCCATGGTGGAAGCGCGCACCCTGCCGCTGGTCGGGCTGGTGCTGGCAGACGTGCCCGACGCCGAGGCGCGGCTGCGCGCCTCGCTGAAGGAGGAGCTGCGCAATCCGACGACCCAGGGCGCACCGCGTCCGCTGGTGCTGATGAGCGAGTTGCGCGCCACCCACATCGTGCCGGCGTTGAAGGCAGCCGACGCCTCCGATGCCGAAAGCGTGCTGGCGGCGCGCATCGCGCTGATGCGGCACCTGCGCGGCACCAACGTCCAGGCCTGTCGCGAGCTTGCGCTGATCGGCATCCAGCATGCCGACCGGCTCGACCCGCAAGGCCAGCAATTGATGCGCAACATGCTCACGGCCATGGAGAAGGCCTACCGCTCGGGGCGCACGGCGCTGAAATCGGGCGCCGCCGCGCCGCCGCCGGTGCCGAATGACACCGAAGCGCGTGACCTGCTCGTCGAGGCAGGCCTCACGCCGGCCGACTTCGAAAAGCTGCAGACCCTCGCCAAACTCTCGGGCGAGGAAGCCTGCGAACTGGGCATCAAGCTCAACGGCACGCCAACCCGGCTGCCGCCCGACAAGGCGGGCGACCTCGCGCGCTATCTGGCGGCGGCGCAGTAGGCGAAGGCGCTACGCCACCAGGGGCGCCACGACGGCTTGCAGCACCATCGCGACGTCCTGCGGGGACATCCGCACTTGGAGGCCGCGCTGGCCGCCGTTGAGGAAGACGAGTTCGTGCGCCATCGCCTCGGACTCGAGGGCGGTCCGCACCGGCCGCATCTGGCCGAACGGGCTGATGCCGCCGACCTTGTAGCCGGTCATCCGCTCGGCATCGGCGGGCTTCATCATCTCGGCCGACTTTCCCTTGAAGGACGCGGCCAGCTTCTTCATCGAGACCTCGCGATCGGAGGGTACGATCACGCAGGCGGGCTTGCCGTCGACCAGGGTCATCAGGGTTTTCAGCACGCGCGCCGGCGCCTCGCCCAGCGCCTCGGCCGCCTGCAGGCCGACCTTGTCGGCATCCGGATCGTAGTCGTAGGTGTGGACCGTGAAGGCGACCTTCGCCTGCTCCAGCGCCTTCGTGGCGCGCGTGACCTTCGACATCCCGGCTCCTCGCTCGACGAGGAGCAGGATAGCGCCGTCGCCCGTCAGTTTCCCTTCAGAATTTTCGCCGTGGCGTCGGCGAAGACCTGGCATCCCAGCACGATGTCGGCGTCATGGGTGTTCTCGGTGAAGTGATGCGAGATGCCGCCGATCGAGGGCACGAACATCATCGCCGCCGGCATCTTGAGCCCGATCACCTGTGCATCGTGGCCGGCGCCGGACGGCATGCGCACATGCTTTTCCGGCGCATGGACGGCGGCCGACTCCTCGATCGCCTCGAGGAAGCGCTCGTCCATCAGCAGCGGCTGGGTGCGCGAGAGGTTCACGCATTCGACGGTGCAGGGGCTGTTCTTCTGGTGATCCGCCACGATCTCCACCAGCTTGGCCTCGAAGGCCTGCAGGATCTTCTGATCGGCGTCGCGGAACTGCAGGATCATCTCGGCCCGGCCGGGGACGATCGCCGGCGCGCCGGGCTCAAGCACCATCTTGCCCACGGTCCAAACGCTGCGTGGACCCGAGACGGCGGGGAACTTGTCCATCACGTCGTTGTAGAGCCGCATCATGGCCACGCCGGCGTCCTTGCGGATCGGCATGGGCGTCGTGCCGGCATGGTTCTGGATGCCGCTGAAGGTCAGGCGGAACTGCATGATGCCGACGATCGCAGTCACGATGCCGATGTGCTTCTCGCCTGCTTCCAGCAGGCCGCCCTGCTCGATATGGGCCTCGAGATAGCCGCGATACCTGCCCTCTTCCAGATGCTCGCGCGGCACGCCTTCGAGGCCAGCCGCCTTCAGCGCCTCGCGCATCGGCGTGCCCTCGTCGCGGTGCTTCGCCTTGTCGATATCGGCTTCGGAGAAGATGCCGATGAACGACCGGCTCCCGGTCATCTGGCCCCAATGGCCCTCCTCGTCGGCCCAGGAGGCGACGTCGACGGCGAGATGCGCCGTCTCGGGGTCTTCCGCCAGCGCCCGCGCCACTTCGAGGCCGTAGATCACGCCCATGACGCCATCGAGCCAGCCACCGCGCGGCTGGGTGTCGGAATGCGAGCCGATCAGGATGCGCGGGCCGGTCTTGGGGCTCTTGCCGATCACCGTGCCAATGCCGTCGATGACCGGCTCTAGGCCCGCTTCCTTCATCCGCGCCACGAGCCAGTGCCGGCTTTCCACGTCCTGCGGCGACAGATGCGGGCGGTGCACGCCGGTCTGGTAGCGGCCGAAATCGGCAATGCGCCGAAGGTCGCCGAGCAGTCGTTCACCGTTGATCGTGGGCATTCTCTACCTCCCCTTCCTCATCCTGAGGAGCATCGCGCAGCGATGCGTCTCGAAGGATGGGCAACAAACGTGGTGCGGGATCCCATCCTTCGAGACGCGGCCCTGAGGGCCGCTCCTCAGGATGAGGGTTTGCGTATTCATCAGTTCAAATGTGCCGCGACCCAGGCGGCAAGGGAAAGAAGCTGGTCGTCGGCATGACGCAGGCCGACGAGCTGAACGCCGAGCGGCAGGCCGCGCGGACCGGTGCCGGCCGGCAGGGTCACGCAGGGCGTGCCCGCCAGCGTCCAGATCGAGTTGAAGACCGGATCGCCGGTGAAGGCGATCCCCTGCGGTGCCTCGCCGGGCGCGCTGGGCGTCAGGAGCAGGTCCACCTTGTCGAACAGCGAATCGACATGGGCCTTGAAGGCCGTAGCCTTGCGCTGGGCTGCAACGTAGCGATCGAAGGAGACGGCGAGGCCCCGCTTCATAGGGCCGTTCATCAGCTCGTCGCTCACCTTGTCGGGATTGCGCAGCCGCTCGTCGGCATAGTTGCGCACGCTCTCGAAGCCGGTGATCGCGGCATGGTCGTCGATGATGTCGGTAAACGGGGCGGCAAAGGCCACGTCGATCACCGATGCCCCCTTGTCCGAAAGCCGCGTCGCCGTCCCTTCGACCAGAGCCTTGGTTTCGGGCTCGGCCTTGTCCCAGACCGGCGAACGGCAGATGCCGATGCGCGGGCGGCCGATGTCCCGGTCGATGCGGACCGGCGGCAGCTTCAGTACGGCGGCGCGGAACAGCGCGATGTCGTCAAGTGTGCGCGCCATGAGGCCGAGCGTGTCGACCGAGTGGCACTGCATCTTGATGCCGACGCGGCTGAAGTCGCCGAAAGTCGGCTTGTAGCCCACCACGCCGCAATAGGCGGCCGGACGGATCACCGAGCCGCCGGTCTGCGTACCGAAGGCCAGCGGCACGTGGCCGTCGGCCACCGCGGCGGCTGACCCGGAGGAAGAGCCGCCCGGCGTATGGCCAGCGTTGTGCGGGTTCGTGGTCGCGCCGGCATGACGGTTGGCGAACTCCGTCGTCACCGTCTTGCCCATGATGACGGCATTGGCGGTTCGGCACAGCGCCACACAGGCGGCATCGCCGAACGGCACCTTGCCCTCGAAGATCGGCGAGTTGTGGCCGGTCGGCATGTCGTAGGTGTCGATGATGTCTTTCACACCGACCGGGATGCCGCGCAGCAGCCCGCCGCTCGTTGCATCGGCGGCCTTCGCTTGGGCGATGGCCTGGTCGGGATCGATATGGGCCCAGGCTTTCACAATTCCGTCACGCTGGGCGATGCGGTCGAGACAGCCGCGCACCAGTCTCTCGGAGGTCAACGTGCCGGCCTCGATGGCGGCAACGGCGTCGAGGGCCGTGATCTCCTTCATGACAGCACACCCCGCGCCCAGGCGGCGATGTCGAGCAGGCCCGCATCCTCATGCTGGCGACCGACCAGTTGCACGCCGACCGGCAGGCCCGTCGGTCCCTTTGTCAACGGCAGGGTCACGCAGGGCATCCAGAGATAGGTCCAGAGCAGGTTGAAGGTGGCGTCGCCGGTGCGTTCGAGGCCGAGCGGCGCCTCCCCTTTGGCCGGCGCGGTCAGGATGACGTCGATCTCGTCGAACAGGGCGTCGACGGCGGCGCGTCCGGTTTCGCCGAGCTTGCGGGCGTCGACCCAGGTCGCATAGTCGATCTTCGAGCCGGCCTCGAGCTTATCCTTCTTCAGGCTCTCGCTCAGCAGGCCGGGAAAGCGCCGCGCCTCATCGGCGTGGGCGCGCGGCCCATCGAAGGCCGACAGCGTCTTCTGGCCCTGGGTCATGTCGCGCACCGGCGCGGGCAGCTCGATCTCCTTTACCTGCGCGCCGGCCTTGGCAAAGGCATCGGCGGCGGCGTTAACCGCCTTGGTGCCCTCGGGCGACAGCTCGTCGCGATGATGGGTGAAGGCGACGGCGATCCGAGGCGGCCGGTCGAGCCTGGCGATCGGCGTGAAGGGCATCGCCATGAGTGCTGCCCGGAACAGGGCGATATCCTCGACGCTGCGCGCATAGGCACCGATCGTATCGAGCCATTCGGTATTGGCCTTCATGCCGGCCGGCGCGAAATGCCCGTAGCTCGGCTTGTAGCCGACGATGCCGCAAAAAGCGGCGGGGCGGATCACCGACCCACCGGTCTGGGTGCCGGTCCCGAGCACGCTCTGGAAGTCCGCGACGGCCGCCGCCGATCCGGAGGAGGAGCCGCCGGGCGTATGCGCGGGATTGTGCGGGTTCTTCGTCGGGCCGGGATGGCGGTTGGCGAACTCCGTGGTCACCGTCTTGCCGAGCAGGATGGCACCCGCCTCGCGCGCCAGAGCCACGGTGGCGGCATCGGCAAGCGGCTGGTGCGTGCGGTAGATCGGCGAGCCGTAGGTCGTCGGCTGGTCGAAGGAATCGATGATGTCCTTCACGCCCATCGGGATGCCGTGCAGCAGGCCCCTGCGTGGTCCGCGATCGAGCATCTTGGCGGTTTGCAGGGCAGCCTCGCGCGCGAGATGCGACCAGGCGAGCACGTCGGCGTCGCGCCGGTCGATGCGTTCGAGATGATCACGCACGATCGCCTCGGCGGTTGCCGCTCCAGCGTCCAGTCTTTGCGCGAGTTCGGTGGCGGTGAGCGTGTTCAGGGCGGCCATGATCGCCAGCAAAACAGCAAGAAGCATGCCGCGTCCACCATGGCGTGCAGTGGCGCATTTCGTGCTTCGCGCAACGGAACCACGGAGGTTTCTCATGCTCACCCGTCGCGCCGCTCTACTCGCCGGCACCGCCCTTCCCTTCATCGGTTCGAGCTCGGCCAAGGCACAGCAGCCTTCGACCTTGCGCATTGCCATGACGCTCGCCGACATTCCGGCGACCGACGGCGCGCCTGACCAGGGCACCGAAGGCATCCGTTTCATGGGCTACACGATGTATGACCCGCTCGTCGCCTGGGACCTGTCGTCCGCGACCGCGCCGGCAAAGCTGGTGCCCGGTCTGGCGACCAAGTGGTACCAGGACCCGACCGATCCGACGAAATGGATCTTCGAGCTGCGCCAGGGTGTGAAGTTCCACGACGGATCGGACTTCAACGCCGACGCGGTGATCTTCAGTATCGACCGCGCGCTCAACGACAAGTCGCCCGTCTTCGACCGCGTCGGACGCAGCGTGCTGCTGGCGGCTCTCTGGCCGCTGGTCGGCTACCGCAAGATCGACGACTACAAGGTCGAGCTGCAGACCAAGGGCGTCGACACGATCATGCCGTCGCTTCTCAACCGCTTCCCGATCTCGAGTCCGGCCAATTTCGAGAAGGTGGGCCGGGACTGGCAGGCCTATCGCAAGTCGCCATCGGGCACCGGCCCGTGGAAGATGAAGTCGTGGACGCCGCGCGAGCGCGCCGAGCTGGAGCGTAACAACGACTACTGGAACAAGGCGCGCCTTCCAAAGAGCGAGCGTATGGTTCTGCTGCCGATCCCCGACGTTTCCACGCGCACCGCCGCGCTGCTGTCGGGCCGGGTCGACTGGATCGAGGCTCCCGCGCCCGATTCGCTCGACAAGCTGCGCGCCGCCGGTTGCAAGATCGAGACGAACGCGATCCCGCACATGTGGCCCTATACGCTCAGCATGCTGCCCGGCGCGCCGACCGCCGACATCCGCGTGCGCAAGGCGCTGAATCTCGCGATCGATCGCGACGCGATGGTGAAGCTCCTGAACGGCCTCGCCGCCCCGGCCGTCGGCTGCGTGCCGACCGATCATCCCTGGTTCGGCAACCCGACCTTCAAGATCCGCTACGACCCGGCGGAAGCGAAGAAGCTGCTGGCCGAGGCGGGCTACGGTCCGCAGAAGAAGCTCAAGATGAAGGTCGCGATCTCGACCTCAGGCTCGGGCCAGATGTATCCGCTGATCATGAACGAGTTTATCCAGCAGCAATTCGCCGAAGTGGGCGTCGAGCTCGAGTTCCAGGTGATGGACTGGAACGCGCTGCTGAACTTCATGCGCCAGGGTGCCAAGGCGCCGGAAGCGGCTTCGTTCAGCGCCATCAACGTGAGCTGGAACACGATGGACCCGCATAACGCCTTCATGCGCTTCGTCGACAGCCAGCAGGTCCCGCCAAGGGGCTCGAACTGGGGCTACATCAACGACCCGGAGTTCGACAAACTCGCCGCCGAAGCGCGCAGCACGTCGGATCCGGTGGAACTCGACAAGGTGCTGGCCAGGATCAACACCCGTATGGTCGACCAGGCGGTGTTCGTGTGGTTCGTCCACGACGTCTGGCCGAACGCGATCTCCTCCAAGGTGAAGGGCTACGTCCATCCCAAGAGCTGGTACGTCGACTTCTCGCCGGTGACGGTCGGTTAACCGGGCTTTCGCTGCGACCAGCCGATATAGAGGCCGGCGCCGACGATGACGGCGGCGCCGACCCAGCCCAGGAAGTCCGGGAAGTCGCCGAAGAAGAGATAGCCCACGACCACCGAGCCAATGAGCTGCATGTACTGGAACGGCGCCACGATGTTGGCCGGTGCATAGGTAAGCGCCCGCGCCACGAAATAATGGCCCATGGCACCGAGCACGCCGAGGCTGCAGAAGAAGAAAATGTCGCGAGCGCCGTGCGGCGTCTTCCACACGAAGGGCAGGACCAGCAGCATGCCGAAGCCGCCCACGATCGAGCTGTAGATCGTCGAGGTCTCCGGCGTGTCGATGGCCGAGATGAGGCGCGTCAACACCTGGTAGATCGCGTAGCAGGCGGCGCTCAGCAGAGACAGCAGCGCTGCCCACTGGAAGACCGCGCTGCCGGGCTGGATCAGGATCAGCACCCCCACGAACCCAACCAGGAGCGCCAAGATGTGCGTGCGTGCCGCCCGCTCGCCCAGAACGATCCAGGCCAGCGGCAGCACGAGCAGCGGCGCCATCATGGTGATCGCGGCGGCTTTGCCGAGCGGGATATAGACGATGGCGAGGAAGCTCGCGGCATTCGAGGTGAAGAGCATCAACGAGCGCATGAGCTGCGTGCCCGGCCGGCGCGTCCGCAGCATGCCGAGCCCGAAACGCGGGAGGAAGAAAATCAGCATGAACACGATATGGCCGAAGGCCCGCGCCCACGAGATCTGCAGCGTGTTGTAGTCGGCACCGAGAAACTTCGCGAAACCGCTCATGATGGGAAACAGCAGGCCGGCGCCGCACATGAAGAGAATGCCGGCCAGGATGCGCTGGCCGGGACGCGCTGGCTGGGCCGCCGGTTGCTTCAATGCCCCGGCTTCGCTCCCTGCAACGCCTCCCAGACGCGCGCCGGCGTGGCCGGCATCTCGAGACACTCGACGCCTGCGGGCCGCAGCGCGTCGAGGACGGCAGCCATTACCGTCTGCGGCGCGCCGATGCAGCCCGCCTGGCCGGAGCCCTTGACGCCGAGCGGATTCGCCTCGGTCGGCCGCTCGATCAGTTCGATGTCGAAGAAGGGCAGGTCGGCCGCGCGCGGCAGCGCATAGTCCATCAGCGAGCCGCTGAGGAGCTGGCCGGATTGCGGATCGTAGACCGTGTGCTCCACCAACGCCTGGCCGATCCCCTGGGCAAGGCCGCCCTGCACCTGGCCCTCGGTCAGCATCGGATTGATCAGTCGGCCGTAATCGTCGACCGCGGTGTAGCGCAGCAGCTCGATGGCACCGGTCTCGGGATCGATCTCGACCTCGGCCACGTGGCAGCCGCTCGGAAAGGTGAAGACGTCGGTGATGTTCAAGACGTGCTCGCCGAGACCGGGTGACATCCCCTCGGGCAGATTCGCCGCCTCCTGCGCGCTGACGGCAAGCGTCGCGAGATCGATGGCGCGATCGCTGCCGCGCACCGTGAAGCGCCCTTGGTCGTAGTCGAGCTCATGCTCGCTGGCTTGCAAGAGATGGGCCGCCAGCCGTCGTGCTTTCGACAGGGCTGCATCCATCGCCTTGACCAGCGCCGCACCCCCCATGTGCATCGAGCGCGCGCCACCGTGACCTGCCCCGCTGCGCACGGCGCGCGTGTCGGCCTGCACGTAGCGGAAGGCTTCGAGGGGCAGGCCGAGATGCTTCGAGGCGATCTGGGCGAACGACGTCTCATGCCCCTGCCCGTTCGACTCGGTGCCGACGGCGATCATGACGCTGCCATCAGGCTCGAACCGCACCTCCGCCCCTTCATTGGGCGCGCCGCGCGACGTCTCGAGGAAGCAGGCGACGCCCAAGCCGCGCAGGCGGCCCCGCGCCTTCGCTGCCGCGCGCCGCGCCTCGAAGCCGGGCACGCGCGCCACGGCGGCGTCGAGATTGGCCAGGAAGCCGCCGGAGTCGATCGCCATCCCCATCGCCGTCCTGTGCGGAAAAGACGAGATCAGGTTCTGCCGCCGCAGGTCAGCCGGATCGCGGCCCAGGGCACGCGCTGCCGCCTCGATGGCACGCTCGACGATGTAGTTGGCCTCGGGCTTGCCGGCACCGCGATAAGCGTCGACCGGTGTCGTATTCGTGACCGCGCCGCGCACGTCGACGGCGATCGCGGGAATGTCGTAGACGCCGCCCTGCGCCGTCGAGGCGGCAACCACGGAGGCGCCGGGCCCATTGCCCGACAGGTAGGCGCCCAGGTTGGCGACCATCGCGACGTCGAGCGCGAGAATGCGCCCGCCCGCGTCGAGCGCGATCCGCGCCGTCGCCTCGATGTCGCGGCCTTGGGCGCCCATCACGAAATCCTCGGCGCGGTCGGCGAGCCAGCGGACAGGGCGCTTCAGACGGCGCGCGGCCCACAGCAGCAGGATCCATTCGGGATAGAGGAAGTTCTTCATCCCGAAGCCACCGCCGACATCGGGCGCGTGAAGGTGGATGCGCTCGGGAGAGACCTTGAAGATGAACTCCGCGAGCTGGCGGCGGATGCCGTGCAGCCCCTGCCCCGTCAGTTCGAGATCCATCGTGTCAGTTGCCGCATCGTAGCGCGCGATGCCCGCGCGCGGCTCCAGCGGCACGACGATGACACGATTGTTCGTGACGTCGACCTCGACGATGCGGGCGGCGTTCCTCATCGCCTCGGCCACTGCAACGTGATCGCCGCGCTGCACGTGATAGACGAGGTTGCCTGGCGCCTCGTCCCACAAGGCGGGGGCGCCTTCCGCCAGCGCCGCGCGACCGTTGATCACCGACGGCAGCGGCTCGTAGTCGATCTCGATCCGCTCCGCCGCCTCGCGCGCGATCTCCGCGCTGTCGGCCACGACGAAGCAGACCGGATCGCCGACATGGCGGACGCGGCCCGCCGCCAGCGCCGGGCGAGGCGGCACGATCAACGGCTTGACGGCGGCCAGGCACGGCATGAAGCCCAGCCCGTCCGCGGCGAGATCGTCCGCCGTGGCGATCAGATGGACACCCGGCATCGATGCTGCAGACGACACGTCGAGCGAACGGATCAGGGCATGGGCATGCGGTGAACGCAGAACGTAGCCGTGCAGCGCGGCCGGCTCGGCAATGTCCTCCACGTAACGCCCGCGCCCGGTCAGAAAGCGGGAATCCTCCAGCCGGCGAATCGATCTCGGATCCTGATTTGCGTCCGCCACCTGATCTTCTCCCGGTCTGTTGATTCGAGTCGAACATACACCATTGACGGCTTGCGACGACCGGCGGAGGCTGCCGCCCTCTTGCCCAAATACCGCTCGTCGGAGGAAGCAAATGATCGATCTGCACTACTGGCCGACGCCCAACGGCAAGAAGGTCACCATCCTGCTCGAGGAATGCGGGCTGCCCTACAAGGTCGTGCCGGTGAACATCGGACAGGGCGACCAGTTCACCGATGCCTTCCTCGAGATGAACCCCAATCACCGCATGCCGGTGATGGTCGACAACGCGCCGGCCGACGGCGGCAAGCCGCTGGTCGTCTTCGAGTCCGGCGCGATCATGATGTACATCGCCGAGAAGGCCGGGAAGTTCTATCCGCAGGATCTCAGGACCAAGCACGAAGTGAACGAGTGGCTGATCTGGCAGATGGCCAACCAGGGACCGAAGAGCGGCGAGTGCGGCCATTTCCGCAGGCTCGACCAGGCCAAGGAAGGCGACCAGACCTATGCGATCAGGCGCTTCACCGACGAGGTGAACCGGCTGTACGGCGTGCTGAACAACCGCCTCTACAAGCACAAGTACCTCGCGGGCGACCAGTACACGATCGCCGACATGATCTGCTACCCGTGGACGGTGAACTGGAAATTGCAAGGCCAGGACATCGAGGAGTTTCCCTACTTCAAGCGCTGGTTCGAGGCGCTGGGCGCGCGTCCCGCCGTCCAGAAGGGCATGGCGGTCGGCGCCGACTTCTCGGTCGATCGCGAGAAGCTGCCGCCCGAGGAGCAGGAGCGCATCCGCAAGATGCTTTACACCCAGCGCGCCCGCCCCGTTCGCCCGGCATAGACGCTACAGACACTGCTCTCTGGAGAGAGGCCGCGCTGCTGCCGAAGGCGACCCGCCAGCCCATGTCGGGGTCGAGAACGTTGGGATCCAACAGCCAGACGGACAGCAGCGCTCGGCGCACCGAAAGGTCAAACATGCTGGAGCCACCGGCGCCGCAAGGCTGGGTTGCCGGGCCGGTGCTGGCGACAACGAGGGCTGCCGCCTAAACTGGTCACATGACCGACAATACGATGGCAGCCAGCGCCGCGCCCGTTTCTGCCCCCGCGACTCCGGCCCTTTCGGCATCCGCCAACAACACGACCTTCGCCGTCATCCTCTCGTTGAGCTTCTGCCACCTGCTCAACGACATGATGCAGTCGCTGGTGCCGGCGCTGTATCCGATCCTCAAGGATTCATACGCACTGTCATTCGGCCAGATCGGCTTCATCACGCTCGCCTTCCAGTGCACGGCGTCGATGCTGCAGCCGGTCGTCGGCATGTACACCGACAAGAAGCCCCAGCCCTATTCCCTGATGGTCGGCATGGGTTTCACCCTGGTCGGCCTCCTGTTGATGTCGCAGGCGAATTCATACCCGCTGATCCTGCTCGCCGCGGCACTGATCGGAATGGGCTCGTCGGTGTTCCATCCCGAAGCCTCGCGGGTCGCGCGCATGGCGGCCGGCGGCCGCTACGGCCTCGCCCAGTCGCTGTTCCAGGTCGGCGGCAATATGGGCTCCGCCGCCGGTCCGCTGCTCGCGGCCTTCATCGTCGTGCCGGCCGGTCAGCAAAGCATCGTCTGGTTCTCGGCGGCCGCGCTCGTCGCGATGATCGTGCTGTTCCAGGTTGGTCACTGGTACAAAGCCAACCGTACCAGCCAGAAGCCGGGATCACGCAAGGCCGCCGCCGCGGCAGGGCACGTGACCTTGTCGAAGGGCCGCGTCGGCATTGCCGTGGCGATCCTGGTGGCGCTGCTCTTTTCCAAGAACGTCTACAGCGCCAGCCTCGGCTCCTACTTCACCTTCTACCTGATCCAGAAGTTCGGCGTGGAGGTGCAGACCGCGCAGCTCTTCCTGTTCGCTTTCCTGGTTGGCATCGTGGTCGGCACGATCCTGGGCGGCGTCGTCGGCGACAGGCTCGGCCGCATCCCCGTGATGTGGTTCTCGATCCTGGGGGCCCTGCCCTTCGCGTTGATGCTGCCCTACGCCAACCTGTTCTGGACCGGGATCCTGGCG
>CAIYWM010000927.1 GCA_903929895.1 uncultured Alphaproteobacteria bacterium | reverse complement strand
GCGGCGTCGGCCGTCCGTGAAATTGTACCGGGAACCGAACGAACCGCTAGCCGACGCCGTCTAAATGACTGATCTGTCGGTCGTGTCTGGATTTTGACCTTACGACGTCGGCGGTGCCGCCCAGGATGACGTACATCGTGTCGCCGGGATCGCCCTGATGGCAGACCTCCTGGCCAACGGCGAAGTTCACGCGTTCGCTGGTGAAGGCCAGCAACTTGAGCTTGGCCTGCTCGATCTTGGAGAAGATCGGCACCAGCTTGAGCAACTCGACTTCTTCGTTGAGGTTCATCGCGTCCTCCTGGTTGCGTTACGCCGACGCCATCAACTCGGTGTAGAGCCCGCCGCGCGCCGCCAGCTCGGCGGGGGCGCCTTGCGAGGTGATCCTGCCGGCCTGCATGACCACGATCTGCTCGAACGGCTCGGCCTGCGCCGGGCGGTTGGCGATCCACACCACGCCGCGCTTCTCCGCCGTCGCCGTCGCGAGAATGTTGTCGCGGATGCGGTCTTGAGTGCGGCCGTCGAACATGGCGACGGCCTCGTTGACGATCAGGAGCTGCGGTCGCTTGATCAGGGCGCGGGCGATGCCGAGTTTCTGGCGCTGAATCGCCGGCAGGCGCTTGCCGGCAACGCCGACATTGTACTCCAGGCCGACCTCGATGGCCTGGTCGCGCAGGCCAAGCTCGTTCAAGACCTCGGCGATCAGCGTGCCGATCCGCGTCTCGGCCTGGGCCTGGCCGTAGACCAGGCGGCCGAACAGAATGTTGTCCTGAAGGGTGGCGGGGCTATTGTAGCGCTCGAAATCGTAGAACTCGACGGCGTCGCGCAGATCGGCCGGCAGGCCCTCGGCGAAGGCGCGGCGGGCGCCCAGGATCCGCTCCTCCATGGCCGCGTCAATCAGGCCGAGGCGATGGCGCGCTTCGATGTAGCGGAACGGCAGCGTCATCAGGCGGATGCGGTCGGCCTCGGGCACCGCCTCGATGCCCTTGCCGCCGAGACGTTGCAGCAGCACGCGGACGTTCGGCAGCTCGTCAGCCGAGATGAAACTGTACTGCTCGAACAGCGGATTGTCGGGCGACAGGCCCGAGAACAGCTCGATCATTGTCTCGGCGATGCTGAGGCCCATGCGCTGCAGGTCGAGGTTGAGCCCGGTCACCTGCAGCACCGATTGCACGTAGGGATCGGCCGCGATGTTGTCGCCGTCGAACCGCTTGCCCAGCGGCGTGCCGAACAGCAGGTTCTCGGCCACCGACAGGTTCTTGTTGTAGAGGTCACCGTCGAACAGCTCGACGAGGCCGGCATAGTCCGCGTTCTGCAGGCGGCCGTGGAGCGTGTGGCGAGCCTTCATGATCTTTTCGGCGAGATCGGGCCGCTGCGCCGCGTCGATCGTGCCGCGCAGGCCCAGCGAATAGATGTCCTCGTCGATCTCGACCTGCCGGAGTGCATCGACCATGCGCGGCAGCAGGTCGACCGGGCCTGTGGCACCGGCCAGCTCGTAGTCGATCCACTCGGCATTGGGATCCAACGGCGGGTTGCCGGAGCGCTCCGATTCCTTCCAGAACGCCTCGCGTATCGCGCGCGTTGCGTCGTCGTAGGTGGCCGGCGCGACCGGACGGAATTTCAGTCCGAACAGAAGATTGTCTCGAACCGAGAGGGGAAGCAGATAGGTGTCCT
>CAIYWM010000926.1 GCA_903929895.1 uncultured Alphaproteobacteria bacterium | reverse complement strand
CGGCCGGCGCCGTGTTTGCGTCGAACACCTCGACCCTGCCGATCACCGGCCTGGCCGAAGCCTCGTCACGGCCGGATCACTTCATCGGCCTGCACTTCTTCTCGCCGGTCGAGAAGATGCCGCTGGTCGAGATCATCGTCGGCAAGAAGACATCGCCGGAGACGCTCGCCCGCGCCATGGACTACGTCCAGAAGATCCGCAAGACGCCGATCGTCGTGAACGACAGCCGCGGCTTCTTCACCTCCCGCGTCTGCGGCGCCTTCATCAGCGAAGGCCATCGCATGCTGAAGGAAGGCATCCCGGCCGCCATGATCGAGAACTGCGCGCGCTATGCCGGCATGCCGGTCGGCCCGCTGTCGCTCAACGACGAGGTCGCCATCGACCTTTCGTGGAAGATCATGGACCAGGCGCGGCGCGACGCCGAGGCTTCCGGCCAGAAGTTCGAAGGCGCCGGCACCGAGGACATCCTCGAGCTGATGGTCAAGAAGCTGGAGCGCTTCGGCCGCAAGAACGGCAAGGGCTTCTACGAGTATCCGGCCGACGGCAAGAAGCGCCTGTGGCCGGAACTCGAGAAGTACTTCCCGGCCGATCCGAAGCTGCTCTACGGCGAGGGCGAGGACAAGCGCGCCAAGGAGGACGAGATCAAGAAGCGCCTGCTCTACGTGCAGGCGGTCGATACCGCGCGCTGCCTCGAGAGCAACGTGCTGACCAACCCGCAGGATGGCGACGTGGGCTCGATCATGGGCCTGGGCTTCGCGCCGCAGACCGGCGGGGCGATCAGCCTGATCGACCAGGTCGGCATCAAGACGTTCGTCGCCGAGTGCGACGAGTTCGCCAGGAAGTACGGCGCCCAGTTCGAGGTGCCGAAGCTGCTGCGCGACATGGCCGCGAAGGGCGAAAGCTTCTACGGCAAGTACCAGCCGGCGAAGGCGGCCTAGCCGTCCGGCCTGCTCTCATAGTCCTCTCCACCCGCGAAGCGGGGGGAGAGGAACATGAGCTTTGAACTTGCGTCGCGGGGCAGTAAAAAGCGCGACGTCAGATCAAAGGGAGAAATGCCGTGGACGCCAAGGAAATCGCCGCACTCGCCGACCGTATTGTCGAAGGCCGGCGCTCGAAGACGACGATGGACTGGCTCGCGGATGCCACGGCGAGCCTCTCCGAGGCCGATGCCTACAAGGTCCAGTTCGCCGTCCATGACAAGCTCGAGGCTGCCGGCTGGAAGCTCGCCGGCTGGAAGGTCGCGTTCGCCGTTCCGGCGCAGTACGAGCCGCTGAAGCTCTCGGGCCCGGCCTTCGCCGGCCTCTACACCAGCGGCATCCGCCAGAGCGGCGCGGTGTTCGAGAAGGGCTGGCCGCTCAAGGCCGGCGTCGAATGCGAGATGGTCGCGCGCATGGCCAAGGACGCGCCGGCCGGCACGCACTACACGGCCGACTCGATCAAGGACTACGTCGCCAATCTCTATTGCGGCATGGAAGTCGTGGAGAACCGCTACGGCGATGCCTCCAAGCTGGGTGGGCCGGGCCGTATCGTCGACGACGTGCTGCAGGCCGCCTGCATCGTCGGCACCGAGATCAAGGACTGGCAGAAGACCGACTTCGCCAACGTGAAGGGCCGCTCCGAGTTCGAGGGCAAGGAGATCGGCGCCGGTCCGGGCAGCAACGTGATGGGCGGCGCGATGATCTCGCTCGCCTGGCTCGCCAACAAGCTGATCGCCAACGGCAAGCAGCTGAAGGCCGGCGACATGATCCTGACCGGCTCGGTCCATCCGCCGCAGTTCCTGCCGGGCCCCGGCGTCGCCAAGACCGAGTTCGTCGGGCTGGGCGGGGCGGAGATCACCGTCAAGTAAGGGTTAGCCTGACCGCGAAGGCGGGCATGGTGTAGCCGATCGTGCCCCTCGACGACGTCGTGTTCGACGGCGTCGCGGGGGACGGCCTCTACACCTCCGGCTGCGCCGCT
>CAIYWM010000925.1 GCA_903929895.1 uncultured Alphaproteobacteria bacterium | reverse complement strand
GTTTTTCCGCAGCTGGGCCACAGCGGCGATACCCAGAAGCTGCGCGACGCCGCTGTCGATCTGGGCCTGTCGTCGAACAGCCTGATTTCGGTATCGCGCCTGGTGACGTTTCCGGCTTACGTCATCGCGGTCGCCAATCCCGGCCCCTTGCTGCTCGAGTGGAGGCAGACGGCCTGGGCGATGATTGTCGCGGCAGTCATCTTTTCTTTGCTCTCCACAGGCATTGGATGGCGAAGCTATCGTCTCCTGCAGGCACGCGATCGTGTCCTGCGTCAGGAGGGAGAGCGGCGGGTTCTTGCATCGATTTTCGCCTCTCCCCTTTCTCTTGCGGCAGTGTTGACGCGTGACCGTCGGATTCTCTATTGCAACACCGCCTTTTCGGCGTCTCTGGGGCCGGCCATCCGGGGCGGTATGCTGGAATATGCACCGGAGATGGACATTGGTGGCTCCCTGACGGCTCTCCTGAAGGGCGATGATCTGCATGCCGACGTCATCTTGCGTATCCTCGGCAAGGACTGTTCGCCGGCATATCTCAGGTTGTCGGGAGCACGCGTGGATCTGGGACCGGGCGACGGCGAGATCGCCCTGCTGGGGTACGACGACACGCAGAGAATGAAGTCCGAGGCACACATCATCCAGTCGTCCAAGCTGATCACTCTGGGCGAGATGGCCACCGGCATGGCACACGAGCTCAATCAGCCCCTGAACGTGATCAAGATGGCGGCGCAATCGGCGCTCTTCGAATACGAGGACATCGAGAAACTCGATGCGGACCCCACCACTCAACCGATCAAAACCGGGGACTCCGACCTGTTCATCCAGGGCCGCTTGCGGCGAGTCGTGGAGCAGGTCGATCGGGCGGCGACCATCATCGACCATATGCGCATATTCGGCCGCGTTCCGCAGGGGGCACCGCCGCTGATCGATGCGGCTGTCACATGCCGTTCCGCCTTGCAATTGATCGGCCACCAGTTGCACAATTCTCAGGTCAACGTCGTGCTTCGCTCGGGAGAGGGTCCGCACCTCGTCAAGTGCCACACCGTGCTGCTGGAACAGGTGCTGGTCAACCTTCTGCTCAATGCGCGCGACGCGACTGTTGGCGTCGCGCTGGCAACGCGTGAAGTCCGTATCGACGTGCAAAGTACAGATCACAAGGTCATCATCATGGTGTCCGACAACGGCCCCGGTATTCCGCCTGCGCTACGCGACAGGGTGTTCGAGCCTTTCTTTACGACCAAGTCGGCAGAGAAGGGAACCGGATTGGGACTTTCGGTTTCCTACGGCATCATCCGTGACAGCGGAGGGAAGCTGGAACTCCTGGACGGTGCAGAGGGCTGTACCTTTCAAATAACCTTTCCTGCAGTTCCTGAATCTGAACCTGAGACCCCATGAACATGATCCACTTCCCGCAGCGACGTGTTGTTTTCGTTTCCAACGGTGGAATTTGTAGAGCGCCCATGGCGGCTGGAGTGCTCCGCCGACTGCTGCAGGAGAGTGGTCACACCCAATCCATTGAGGTGGTATCAGCTGCGATCAGCGACGCACATATCGGCAGTTTGCCTGATCCCCTGGCAATAGTAGCCGCGGCGGATCGCGGGTATGACATTCGTGACGTTCGAGTGCGCAAGGTCGAACCGCGGGACTTCAACGCGACGGCCATGCTGGCGGTCGACGCGGTTGTCCTCGCCTCGCTCAGAGGCCTCGCACCGCATGGCCTAGGAGATCGTCCCAGATTGCTGGGGCGCTACGCGCGACTGGCTATTAGCAGTATCGTAGATCCCTATGGCGGCGCGATAGGCGACTACCAGCTCGCGCTCGACCTCATCGAAGCATCTTGCAAAAGGTTAGTTGCGCCACTGCTCTCAGGCCCCTCAAGCTGCTGACGCAGCTATTAGGATGCTGCTGATAGCGACTATGACAAATATGAACAACCGGGCAGGCTCCAGGATGTCGCCGAAAGCAAGTGACTCTTCCGCGAACCTCTTCCGGAGTGAGGTTCCTGCGCTGCGAGAACTCCTGCATTAATCGGTATCCCCAGAATCTGCAGGGGCCGAAGGTAGCCCGTTTCGGGAAGGTTATGCACGGCAGATCAACATCGTCCTATCGAGAACGCCGCGATCTATCCTCGTCTTGTCGGCTCGGAATATCTGGGGAGGTTGCGAATATCCGGCCACGAATTGCAAATGAACTTCTGGCAATGGGAGGTGGGGTCATCCAGGGTACTGATCGAAAAGTGCTGATGGGACAGCACTTAAAGGAGTGGGTGGGTTGCCTGTAGGCTCAAAGCGGTACGTCGTCGGGTTCGGCGCCGCGCCGCGCTTTCGCTAGTGCGCTGTGAGGGTCAGTAGTAGCAGAGCTTCTGTCTGCGCGCGCAGCGCCATGCGGGGGAACGCCCTTTATAGGAAATTGCCTCGAGTAATTTCTATAGCGCCGCCCCGAGATGGATTGCAGAGGCCGGCCTAGCTATACTCTTGATCAACCTCAAACACGCCCTGCAGCTGATAAAAGGGGACTTCGGCTGAAACGGCGGAGCCAGCGTCAGGTCAGCAGGGCGATCCCCGCAGCGATCAGGAAGAAGTTGATCACCTTGCCGAACTGGCGATCGGTAAGCCGACGGAACAGGCCGAGGCCGAGGAATGTGCCCAGCAGCATGGCTGGCAGGTACGCGAGGCTGGCAATTTCGACCGACGCCGGCATGCGAGACGGTACGACGCCCCACGCCAGCACCGCGAGCGCGGCGAGCTGAACCACCAGAATGAAAGGCTGGTAGAGGCCGCGCTGGCGCTCCTTGCTCCAGCCCTTGAGGCCGCACCAGATGGTTACCGGCGCCCCCGGAAAGGCGACCATGCCCCCGGTTATGCCGCCAAGGAACCCCGCGACGCCATCGAACGCCGGGTGCTGAGTGCGCAGGTGGGTCGGCCTGTGCAGCAACTGGAATAGGCCATAGACGATGAGGAAGGCGCCCAGCCCCTTCTCGTACAGGCGCGGGTCCGCGTCGAGCAGCAGGTAGAGGCCGATCGGCAGGCCGGCGGCCGCCCCGGCGAGGAAGCGGGGCAATTCGCGCCACTCGATCTCATGGCGCAGTGACCACACCATAAAGGCCTGCCCGCCCGCACTGCAGATCATCATGATCTGCACCGCCCTCACCGGCTCGTCGAGGATGTGTAGCAGCAGCGCGCCGGCGATTGCCGAGAAGGCGAAGCCAGCCACGCTCGAGATCAGGGCGGAAACGAAGATAGCCGCCATGACCGGCAGGCTGATGGCGTCGAGAAGCGCGACGAGGGCAGGCATGGAACTCACAGCGGGGGATCCTCCTCATTCTTTTCCTTGCCCCGCACGATACGGGGATGGCGCCCTGCGCTGATGGCCTAGCCTCTTGCCTATGAAAGGCAGTTGAAGCGAGCCTCGACGTTGCGGATTTCGCCGGACAGCGCCCGTAGCGCCTCAAGATGCAGGTTGGCAAGGTCGATCTGCTGGAACTTGGGGCGATGTCCTGCGTGGCTTCCCAAAATCCCGATTAAGGATCGAGCTGGCTGCCACGGCGTCGTCGGCGCAGGCGAATTAAACGAAATGCTATTTGCCACCGAGCAGCCCCGGGGCCGACATCTCGGTGGGCGCCGGCGGACTTTGGACGTCCTCGGCGCGCTCCACCGGCAGAAAAAAAGGACGTGCGTGAGGTCGAGGTGCGCAAAAGCGGAATGCGATGGCCGGCGCTTGGGGAGGCCGGCCATCGCTGCGCAGGAGCCTCGGGGTGGACTGGGTGCGTGAGGCTCCGCGAAAGTCGAGGCATGGTGGGTGTGCACTCGACACAGGTTCAGTAGTGGATCGCTCATTCAAGATCGACATACATCGCAGCCATTTTGGATCCTTCCCTGACAACCCAGGTCGAGGCCGAAGGGCAGCCAGCGCCTCAAGCGTCCATTTTCAGTGAAGTGCTGCGGTATTGTCTCGTGCCATCCCACTCTTTAAGGCCAGGAGGGCAGGACCTACGATCTAGGCAATTCCTCGCCAGATTGGCGTTGTCTCTGGTCGCCAGCAACACGCCCGACATGTTAGCGGGTAATTGAGTACGGCAGTCAAGCAATACAGGTTGCTGAATTGCGCATCCGCAATCTCCTTTCGTCAGTCGTGCAGAAGCCAATGACGCCGAAACTTGGGCAGCAGGTCATTCGAACCAAAGGCGTCCCTCGCAGCCGGTCGTTCATTCAAGGAGGCACGCGGCATGATTGAAGTCAGTTCGACCGGGCCGATCTTGTGAGAAGTCGCCCCTTGGTCAGCTCTTTGTGAACGACTCTCGTGACGGTCTGGGCTTCGCCTGCGGCCTTTTCGCAAGAAGTGCTACCGTCCGCTACGGGCAATCGAGTGCACGACACGCTGGCCCGGTCGTCATCAATTGAAAGATCGCGAATCGCGGACAGCTATCTGCGAAGCGTCGGATTTGGGGACTGCGATGTCGTAGGGTTCGTATTCAGAAGTTACCGTCCCGGTGACTATGCTTCATGGCTGGCCGATTGTAGGGATGGAAGGCGTTTCCTCGTAAACCTAGCTGACGGTCCCGGCGGAAATGCAGAGATCATGAGTTGCGACGAGGTGAAATTGCTTGGCGGCAACTGCATTGGGGCAGGGGGCCCTTAGGTGACCTACTGGCCGCTCCAGAGGCCGAGCTGACCAGCATGCCAAGAGACATTCTGGGTATTAGGTTTGCCTGCAACGTGGCGATCGCGACCAGCCTGATCTGGTATGTGCTGGCTTACCTTGCCGACACCAATCCGCTCTGGGCGATCGCCTCAATGGTCGCGGCTGCGGATCCGCAGGTGGACGAGGCAAGACGCATGTTCAGGAGCCGTCTCATCAACGTGCTGGTGGGAGGTATCGTCGGCTTGCTCTTCCTGCTCATTGGCGGGCCCGCCGAATGGACGCTGCCTTTGGCGCTTGGCATCACTGTTCTGCTTTCGTCCTATGTCATTCAGGTTCAGACGATGTGGCGCCAGGCGCCTATTACGGCTGCCATCGTCATCGCCTCGGGAGCATCTTCTCACTCTGTTGTAGGCGGCGTCGAGCAAGGGCTGCACAAGGTCGCCGAGGTGGTGTTCGGCTGTCTGGTGGGCGTTGGCGTGAGTTGGGCAATGTCGAAAGTCTGGCCGATCCGGCAGCGTGGTGGTCTGGAAGCCTCGTAGGTGCCGTCCAGGACACCAGGCAGAAGCATTCAGCCCGGGTTCGACTGGCAACACCGTCTCCGCCGTTCCAGAAGAGATAAGGACGTTCTCCTCATGAAGCACCCTGAAGACATCTATCGAGTGCCGTCGATTGTCCTTTCCATTGTTGGCGCATACGACCTTTTGAGAGGATTCATGCATACGTTCCTTCTGAAGTGGTCTGCTGCCAACTTTGCCAGATTTGACATGGCAACTGTTCCCGAAGATCAGATCTTTCTTCTCG
>CAIYWM010000924.1 GCA_903929895.1 uncultured Alphaproteobacteria bacterium | reverse complement strand
TAGACCTCGAAGTAGCCGCTCTCGAGCGGGACGCGGCGCATACCGTAGCCATGGTTGGTCGGGATCAGCTTGTCGGCGACCTTCGGGTCCTTCACCCGGGCGCGGATCTTCTTGACCACGAATTCCGTCAGCGCGTCGTTGGCCGCCTGGTCCATCAGCACGTCGCGGAAATTACCCTGCCAGAAGGCGAAACCCGGCGTGTTGTAGAGCTTCTCGAAGAAGGCCTCGCGCTCCTCCGGCGTCACGTCGGTCGAATGGCGCGGATCGGCGGTGTGCACGAAGCAGCCCCAGTTCTCGCGGCACTGCGCGAAGATCTGGTCGTAGCGTGCGCGGATGTCGGCCATCGTCTCCGGCTCGATCCTGCTGTTGCGGAGCGGCGTGCACCAGTTGGGCGTGCGCTGGAACACGGTGAGCTCGCCCACCGT
This sequence comes from uncultured Alphaproteobacteria bacterium, assembly GCA_903929895.1. GTDB lineage: Bacteria > Pseudomonadota > Alphaproteobacteria > Reyranellales > Reyranellaceae > Reyranella. The sequence continues at coordinate 19,576 of CAIYWM010000924.1, read as the reverse complement.
CTTGGCGATCTCGGTGATCGCCTGCACACCGGACGCGCCGGTGCCGATCACGGCGACCTTCTTGCCCGCGAAGCTGACCGGATGGTGCGGCCACAGGCCGGTATGCCAGGACTCGCCCTTGAAATCCTCGATGCCGGGAATGGTCGGCATGGTCGGCGACGACAGCGGTCCGATCGCGGTGACGAGAAAGCGCGCGCGGGCGCGTCCGCCGGTCTCGAAGGTCACCTCCCACTCGTTCGCCGCCTCGTCCCAGTGCGCGGCCTTCACCCTCGTGTTGAAGGTGATGTCGCGGCGGAGGTCGAACTTGTCGGCGATGAACTCGCAGTAGCGCAGGTTCTCGGGCTGGCCTGAGAAATTCTCCTTCCAGTCCCACTCCTTCAGCACCTCCGGCGAGAAGGAGAAGCCGTAGGTCCAGCTCTCGGAATCGAAGCGTGCGCCGGGATAGCGGTTCCAGTACCAGGTGCCGCCGACGCCGCCGCCCGCCTCGTAGACGCGAGCCTTGAAGCCCATCTGGCGCAGCTTCAGGAGCTGGTACATGCCCGAAAGGCCGGCACCGATCACGATGACGTCCCAGTGTTCAACAATTTTGATGCTCTCGCTTTTCCGTGTCGCTTCAGCCGCGATAGCCATGGCGTTCCTCATCCGGTTTTGCGGGACAGTATAGCGCGGTCGGAGGCTTTTGGACGATGCGCTGTGCGAGACTGGAGGTCGCTAGCGCAGGAGCTTCGGCGACCCGTACAGGTTGGCCAGGCGCGCGATCAGGAAGGCCACATACATGACGCCCAGCACCTGTTCGATAATGATCAGAGACCGTGCCATCGGCGTCGCCGGCGTGATCTCGCCGAAGCCGGTGGAGGTCAGCACGGTGAAGGAGAAGTACATCAGGTCAGACCAGTTGAGCTTGCCGTCCGGGCCATGGGCAATGGCAGCCGTGAAGGCATTGGCTTGGAAGACCTGCAGGAAGCCGAAGAGGCTCGCAAAGGAGAGCGCGATCAGGATGTAGGCCGCGACAGCCCCAAACACCTTGTCGGTGGTGATGGGCCGGCGATCGAGCACATACCGCAGGAGCGCAATCGTAACGGCACCAACGAAGATCGCCGTCGCCCCGAGCGCGATCGGACGCAGCCCGCTGTAGCCCATGCGGTCGGCGATCAGGGCATCGACGGTGATGAAGCCGAAAACCCCCAGCCCCCAGAGAACGGGCCGTTCAAGGCGGAGTGCCCAGACCGCCAGGACGAGCACCACGAACAGCGCCACGCCCAGCATCGAGCCGCCGATCGCCGAGCCGGCAAGCATCGGGTTGAGGAGAATGAAAAAGCACAGGACGCCGACCAGAGCACTGCAGCGATTGCGCCGCACATAGGCGATGCGGCGGAGCATACGGTGTCTGGTCATCTCACATAGGGCCCCCGCCCCGCTTTCCCCAGTCTCAGACAGACAGACTGCAAAACGCCGCAACCAAAGGCAAATGGCCAGCGTTCCTCTGCCAGATGGAGGTTTTTGTCATGTTCCGCAGGGTCCTGGCTTCCCTCGGCCTGCTCGTCCTGGTCCTGACCGCTTGTGATCAGCAAGTGCTGATTGCCGGTCCGTCCCCGGATCCGGGCCGTTACGAGGTCGTGGGACTCGTCGCCGAATGAGGACGGGGACCTAGCCCCGCCAGACCGACCAAAGGATGCCGGCCATCAGGCCCAGCGCGATGAAGCCGGCAAACAGCATCAAAGCAGCCTTTGCCCGCGTGAAATGATGGCGCCCCTGCGCCGTGGTTTCATGCGGCTGGAGGCGCGTGCCGAGTTCGTACTTCTTGGGGACGTGCCCAGCCGCGTGCGCCTTGGCGTGCACGCTCAGGAATTGCACGAAGTGCCAGAGCGCCCCCAGCGCCGCGAACATGCCCAGCAGCCAGAACGGCGCGAAGAGCATCCAGATTTCAACGTCGGTACCCAAGAGATCTCCCTGATGTCGCCCCTCTCTTAGGCCGGATCGGCTAGCGGGCAAACCACGGATTGAACGGGAAGCGCTGCCCGCGCCGGTCGTCGAACAGGACCATGAACAGCTGCGCGAACATCGGTCCGAGCCGCGGATCGTCCGGCCCGGTCGCCTGGGTCCAGGCCGTCGTCTGGGACAGGGCGAGATCGTTGCGGCAATAGACGCCGAACACATAGACCCGGCCGGCTGTGGGCGGCTTCAGGAAGTACTGTCCGGCACACACCCGCGCTGCCGTGAGATCGTTGGCGGGAGCAAAGACCAGCACCAGACGGTAGTTTGGCCGCACCTCTTCCGGTGGCGACTGGTAGGTGAAGGTGAGGGCCGGCCTCGGCTTGTTCGCCTGCATTATCGGCAGCAGCCGTTCCTTCACCTGTTCCAGCGGCCATTGCGGAAACGGATTGCCCGCCACGATCACCTGGAAAAGGCGGCCGTCGGTCGCGGCCCAGAACTCGGAGAAATCGTACTCGGGAGCGTAGTCGAAACCTCCCACCGTTTGCGCCCGGAGCGGCGCAGCGAGGCCGAGGCAGGTCAAGGTCACCAGGAGGACACACCGCAGAGGGGCCATTTGTGGAAACCTAGCAGGATCGAAAGGCGTTTTCGGACACGCAACGGAGTTGACCATATGATGAAAGTCGTCGGCATTTCCCTTTTGGCTCTAACTCTCGCCGCCTGTGGCGACACCTGGGGCCAGCGGGCTGTGACGGGCGGCGGCATCGGTGCAGGTACCGGTGCCTTGGTTGGCGCGCTCACACCGATCGGGCTGCTGCCGGGCGCCCTGGTGGGCGGCGCCGTAGGTGCCGGCGTGGGCGCGGCGACGACGCCGCGCCGCTGAGGCACCCACCGCCCCCACCCCGTCAGCGCATGCGGACGCGGCGATGCTCCGCCAGGTCGGTTGGCTCCTCGCCGGTGTCAGTACGGCCCTGGCGAGCTTGAGTATCTGGACGGCCTTGTTGGCCCTTACATCCCAGTATTCCGCTTCGGCGACGAGGACCGCGACCAACACCAGGTTGGGATCCTCCACCACGCCGGGGAACCACGCTTGGGCGGGCGCGGCGCCGCTCACCGAGACGTACATGTCGGAACCGGGATCGGCATAGGCCACGTTCACGTCGGGAGACACCGTGAGGTCGGCCATCGGCTGGCCCGAGCGCGACATGAAGAACCAGATCACGCCGCCACGGTCGGCCTCGCCATTCCGGGTGGTCATCGGCCGCGCATAGAGACGGCCGTCGGCGCCGCGCACGGTCAGCATGCCGAACCGGATGTCCTTGATCATGTCCCAGAGCTTGCTGGTATCGACGGTCTGCGCGGTCATGAACGGCCCCTTCTTCTGCGGGAGTTCCGACACAACGACCGCGAGGGACGCCAGTTCCGCATGGACCGTGAAGGCTCAGGGCAGGTGTTGAAACAGGCCTTCCAGAAGCACCCACGAGCAACATTGTTGCGCCGACGGTCGCCGCGACACAGGATTCAGGGGTGCGACATTCGCTTCATTTGTTTCGTTTATTTCGGTTGTTTCGTTTATCCGCCGTGACTCCGACTTTTTTCAACAGCCTGCTAGGCTGGCGCCATGAAAATCTGCCTCTACGGTGCCGGCTCGATCGGCGGGATCATCGGAGCTCACCTCGCGCGGGTGAAGGGTGTCGAGGTCAGCTTGGTTGCGCGCGGCGCCCATCTCGACGCCATTCGCCGGAACGGCCTGCGTCTGATCACGCCGCACGAGGATTTCACGGTGAGGGTGAATGCGACCGACGATCCGGCCCAACTGGGTCCACAGGATGTCGTGTTCATCACCCTGAAGACACACCAGTACCTCTCGATACTCGACAAGGTCATGCCGCTGCTGGGACCACAGACGGCGCTGATCCCGCCGACCACCGGCGCGCCCTACTGGTTCTTTCACAAGCTGGCCGGCTCCTTCGAGGGCAGCCGTCTGAAGCGCATGGACCCCGGCGGCAAGCAATGGTCGACCTTCGGCCCCGAGCGCGCACTGGGCTGCGCCTACTGGGCGGGAGGAGTCGTGCCCGAACCCGGCGTGGCGCATCTCGAGAACGAGGTCTGCTACCTGCCGCTGGGCGAGCCCGACGGCTCGAGTTCACCGCGCGTGACAGCCCTGAGCGCAGCCATGACCGAGGCCGGCCTCCAGGCACCGGTCAAATCCGACATCCGCGCCGAAATCTGGAGCAAGATGATCAACAGCCTGACCTGGAACCCGATCGCGGTGCTGACGCTGGCCGACAATGGCGGCATCGGCCGCAGCGCCGGCGCCCTCGACATCGCGCGCCGCATGATGACGGAGGCCGAAGCCGTTGCCGCGAAGTTCGGCGCGACCATGGCGACACCCATGGAAAAGCGCATCGAGTTCACGATCGGGCTGGGCGACCACAAGATGTCGATGCTGACCGACCTTCAGGCCGGCAAGCCGCTCGAGATCGACGCGCTCGCCGATTCGATCGCCGACCTCAGCGAACTGGCGGGCGTGGCGACGCCGACCATCGACATGATGCTGGCGCTGTTGAAGCTGCGGGCGGCGGCATAGTCACCACGTCTCCTTCCACGGCCTGAGGTCCATCTCGAAGGTCCAGGCGCTGCGCTTCTGGCGGTGGAGCTGCCAGTAGGTTTCGGCGATGTCGTCGGGATTGAGGATCGCATCGGGGCCGGCATTGTAACGGTCCGGGAAATTCGCCTTGATCCATTCGGTGTCGATCGCGCCGTCGACGATGACATGCGCGACATGGATGTTCTGCGGACCGAGCTCGCGCGCCATCGACTGCGCCAGCGCCCGCACCGCATGCTTGCCGCCGGCGAAGGCCGAGAAGCCGCGGCCGCCGCGGATCGAGGCGGTGGCGCCGGTGAAGAGCATCGTGCCGCGGCCGCGCGGCACCATGACCTTGGCGGCCTCACGCGCCGTCAGGAAGCCGGCGAAGGCGGTCATCTCCCAGACCTTGCGATAGACGCGGGACGTCGTGTCGCGAATGTCGAAACGCACGTTGCCGCCGATGTTGAAGACGAAGACCTCGACCTCGCCGATCTCGGTCTCGATCTGGCGGAACAGCGCCTCGACCTGCGCTTCGTCCCGGGCATCGGAGCCGAAGGGATGGACCCGGCCACCCTCCTCCACGATGCGTGCCACCAGCGACTGAAGCTTGTCGGCGCTGCGGCGCGTGACGACGGCGGTGTAGCCCTCGCGTGCGAAGCGACGGGCAATGGCGCCGCCCGTCGCATCGCCTGCGCCGATCACGACGCAGACCTTGTCCTTGGCCATGGCGTTCTCCTTTGCACCCAATCTGTCGGCGGCGATCGGGCGGCTCAAGGGAGATTACGTCATGGCTGGCTGAGTTTCGGCCCTCTCTGTCCGCAGCGCGTGCGCCTTGCGCAGCTCGGCCGCCGTCAGCCCCGTCCCGTCGGGGCGCCAGCCCGGCGCACCGAACAGGTACATCCAGACTTCCCGCGCCGAGCGCGCCGAGGCGAGGTCCCTCACCAGGCCGATCCACGGGCCGAAGTTCAACACGAACGGATTGCGCGACGACACCTGCGGCGAGACGAGGCCGAAGTCGCACTTCACCTCGTCACGTTCGGCGACATAGGTACCGAACAGCCGGTCGAAGACGATCAGGACACCGCCGAAATTGGCGTCGAGATACTCCGGATTGCGCGCGTGATGGACGCGATGCGCGGACGGTGTGTTGAGGACGTATTCGAGCCAGCCCAGCTTCGGGATCCAGTCGGCATGAATCCAGAACTGATAAAGCAGGTTGAGGAACAGCGCCGTCAACACGGTCTCCGGCGTGAAGCCCAAGAGCACCAGCGGCGCGAAGAAGAGCGACGTGCCCGTGAAGCGGCCGATCCAGCCCAGCCGGTAGGCAGCGGCAAAATTGAACTGGTTCGGCGAGTGATGGACGGAGTGCGAGGACCAGAACCAGCGCACCGTGTGGCTGGCGCGATGAAACCAGTAATAGAAGAATTCGAGCCCGGCGAAGAGCAGCAGCACGGACCAGACGCTGTCGAGCGACTGGGTGAAGAGACGATGCTCATAGATCCAGCCGAGCCACGGCGCGGCGAGCGTATACGGGATGAACGCCAGCAGGCGGCGCCCGGCCAGATCAGCCAGAGAGCAGGCCCAGGATTTCCAGTCGTAGGCCTCCGCGCGCGTGCGCGACAGCCAGAGGCCTTCTACGACCGCCGCCGCCATCACGAGCGGCAGGATGACGAGATAGAGAATGGCGAGTGACTGCACGAAAGCCTCCATATGACTTGCTGCGGTCGAATATATGAGTGATGCTCATGTTCAGTTACTCGCCTTCGCCCGCCCGGTGCCGTCATGGCCGCACGTCGCCAAGCCCCTGAAAACAAAAGAAGAATGCCGCGCCAGGCGCGGGCGGCGCAGACCGTCGCGTCGATCGTCGAGGCAGCGGCTCAGATTCTCGAAAAGGGTGGCCTCGCCGCCTTCACGACCAACGCGGTGGCCGAACGCGCGGGCGTCAGCATCGGCACGCTCTATCAGTATTTTGCCGACAAGAACGCGCTGCTGATGGCGCTTGCCCGCGAGGAGATGGCAACGGCCCTGGGCGAGGTCGGACGCGCGCTGCAGGGCGAAGGCGATCCCTCGGTCGAAGGACGCGTCCGCGCCATGGTGCGGGCGATCGTCCATGCCTTCCGGGGCCGGCAGCGCGCCCGCAAGGCGGTCGTCCAGGCGCTCCTGGCGCAGGGCACCGGCATCGAACTGATCGCGCCCGTCGCGGCCTTCATTGCCCGGGCCGGCGAGACCGTGGGACGCGGGCCTAACCCACTGGTCGGTCCCCTTACGCGCGAACAGGCCTTCGTCGTTTCGCGATCCCTCATGGGGGTCGTCCGCGCTGCGGTGCTGGAAGAGCAGCCCTTCCTCGCCAGTCGCACCTTCGAGGACGAGATCGTGCGGATGATCGTCGCCTATCTCGGCGCAGTCACTAAGGCAGCCGATCCCGATCCCGATCGAACCAGAGCTTGAGCCGGTCGAGCAACGTGAAAAGCAACCGCTGATCGCGCTCCGGCCAGTCGTCGAAGGCACGCGCAAGGCTGGGGGTGAGCGCCGCCACGGCGGCGCGATGCTTGGCGAGACCGGCGGGCGTCAGGACAAGCAGCTTGGAACGGCCGTCGCCACCGTTCGTACGCTCGCGCAGCCAGCCCTTGGCCACCAGCTTCTGTACGTTCTTGGTGACGCCAGGCTGGGGTTGCTGCAACGCGCGGGCGACGCCCGTGACGGTCCTGGTTTCGTCTGGCCGGTGGCTGAAATGGTTCAGCAGAACGAACTGCGGCAACTGAAGGCCGAGCGGCCTCAACACCTGGTTGGCCTCAGTCGAGGCCAACTGGTCGATGATGCCGATCCAGTTGACGATGCGGAAGGGAAGCGGCGGCTCGGTCAAACGGTCACGAAACTCTGAAGTGGCCGTCGGGGCGACGGGCCGGGATCGCCAGCATAGCCCAGACGGAAGAACATCTGCAGCGTCGCACCGTCCGGCGTGCCGGTTTCCCTGTGCACGGCCGCGCGCAGATCCGCCATTTCGGGATATTCCTGCAGGGTCTGGCTGTGTGGCTGCAACGCCACGCCGAGCGACGTCGCTGCGAGCTGCAGGCGGACATAACTGCGACCGACGGCGATCTGGGTGATCCGCGTGTTGTCGCCGCTGGCGATCCAGCCGAAGGCGCGGGCGCTGCCGTAGCCGGCCAGCGTATAGTCGCGACCGCCGTTCCACGCCAGCGTTCCGGGGGTCATCGCCTTTTCAGGCGTCATCTGCCCGGTCTGGCGCAGCGCCCAGATCATCGGTCCCTTCAGCGAGATTCCGTCTCGGTGGGTGGCGATCTCGGCGGCGCCAATGCGCGCGACGTCGATACTCTCCTTGTGAGTCCGGACCGTGTTCATCTCCAGTTCCGAGCCGGCAATGGCCAAGGTGCGCAGGCGGTCGACCTGGCCGGGCTCGTCGACGATGGCGAGAGGCAACGCCGGGGTCCGGTGACCCGCAAGCAGCGCCACCGTGTGCACTGGATCGAGCATGCGGGCTTCGAACCTGCCCTTGACCGTGCGCCGCCGCGGCACCTGGACGAACAGCGGATCGACCGCGATGCCCGGTTCTTTCGTCAACACGATCCGCGCCACGGGCTTGTCCAGGGTCCAGTCGCCATCGGGAAAGAGCGTGATGTCGGCGCGATAGCCGTCGGCGGCCGCCGCCATCGCCAGAATCTCCAGGAAGCAGCCGTGGCCGATCAGGATCTGGCGCGAGAACGGATCGGTCTGGGGCAGCAGCCGGGTGGCATCGACATGGAGCATGATCGTGTCGGGGCGTGAAAGATCGACCGCCCAGGACTGGAGATTGTGCGGATTGGGCGCCAGCAGGGCCCAGGCGAGCGCCCGCCGGCGCGGATCGGCCTCCTCCGGCCCGGGACCGCGCCAGCCCTCGACGGCCACGGCGGGCATGGCGTCAAGCCGCGGCACGGCGACGGCAACGCCCGCCGCCACGACGAGGCCGCCGCCCAGGATGCGGATAAAGGACTTGCGCGAAATAGCCATGAATTCCTCCATAACATTCCAAGGAATTTATTAATATTCTTTGGAATGTTTTGGCGCAAGCGAATAATATTCTTTGGAATATTTTTTGAGTCGCATGCAGGATCGCAGCGCACGTGCGCCTTGCCGTGATTGTCAAGGAAGCGCGACTGGATGCCAGCCCTGAGAGATCGCGCCGGCGAAGGCCGCCACCTCCTCCTGCCAATCCTGGCGATTGGAATCGGCCGAGCTTGCCGTCCTGCGGCCGGAGAAATCGAGATGCACACCGCTCTCCTGCGGAAACAGCCGTCCCGTGAGCAATCGTGCGTAGGTCGCGGCCGACCTCTGCGGGGTGCTGGCGCCGGGGATCACGCGCGCCACCACCGGCAGGATCGTCGACCATGCCCAGCGCTCCACGGCGGAGCGATCGCGCGCCAGCCCCGTGCCCGCCATCAGGCCGGGATCGAAGGCGAACCAGCGCGGCCCGCCCGCCGGCGTGCTGCGCGCACGGGCATAGACATGCAGGATGGCGACGAGCTTGGAGGTGGCGTAGCGGTCCAGACCCTGCTGCGTCTCGGACGCGCTGCCGTCGAGATCACCTCGCGCCACCCTTTCGATGCCCCGATAGAGGCCGCCCCTGAATCCGAACAGGCGGGCGGTGGCGCTGGCCGGGTCATGCGTGCCGCTTGCCGTGAAGACGATCGGCGCGCCGGGCGCGAGGACCGGCAGCAGCCGTTCGATCAGCAGCGCGTGTGCCAGCCAGTTTGCCTGCAGGGTTTCCTCGTAGCCGTCGACGGTCATTCGCCGCGCCTTCACGTTCTGGACGCCGGCATTGGCAGCCACAGAGGCGAGACGGTCGCCCGTGAGACGGGCCATGACCGCGTCGGCGAACGCGACCGTTGAAGCGAGCGAAGCGAGATCGAGCGGCAGGATCTCGAGGCGGCCTTCGTCGGCGAGGGCACGCAGTTCCGAGGCTTGCGCCGGCCGGCGGGCACCAACGACGACCCGGTTCGCCGGGTCGGCGAGCAGCATGCGCACGAGTTCGAGGCCGATCCCCGATGTGCCGCCAGTGACGAGGTGGAGGACGGTCATTCTTTGACTCCGGCTGAGGTCCATTGAAAATGGAAAGCAGGTCGCTGACCGTCCATTCGCATCGGAGCCACGCCGTGCCGGCCGCCCTGAAACCGCGCAAGAAGCCCCTCCAGTCCCGCTCGGCCGCCACGGTGGATGCCATCGTCGAGGCAACCATTCGCATTCTGCGGCGCGACGGATGGGCCGCCTGCACGACGACCCGCATCTCGACGCTGGCCGGCGTCTCGGTCGGCTCCCTCTACCAGTACTTCCCGAACCGCAACGCCATCGCCGTTGAGATCGTCCGCCAGCGCACGCGCAACTATCTCGACGCCGTCATGGCCGCCGACCTGTCAGGGGCTGCATCGCCGGAGGAGGCCGTCGATGCCGCAATCGCCGCCTTCGTCGTCGAGAAGCGCAAGGGCCTCGACGTCTCGCTCGCCCTGCGCGACGCGTTGCCCGAAGTGCAGGGGCGCCAGGCGATCATCGAGGAAGCGCGGCGGTTCGTGCCCGCCCTTCAGGCCAAGCTCGCGGCGGCCGGCGCAGGGACCGCCGACACGGCGCAACTCGCCGTGGCGCTCGCCGCCGTGGAGGGAGCCGTCTGGGAGATGATGGCCCAGGACGAGGCCGCGATCGGACGGCCCGAGGCCATTGCCGCCCTGTCGAGGGTGTTCCGGGCCGCGGCGGGCTTCAGCCCTGCGGCAGCGGCACGTTGAGCAGCACGCCGAATTCGCGCGCGAGATCGCAGCTCACGCGCGCATGCACCTTGCCCTGCTTGTCGAAGAAGCGGCCGGTCTCATGCACCGGGAACACGCCTTCGTGCCAGATGCCGGGATGGATGTAGATGCCGAAGCTGCCGTCCGACCAGAAGGCCTTGAAGGTCTCGGGCTGGAGATCGTCGCCCGGCAGCGCGGCCGGCACGACGAAGGGCTTGCCATCGAGCGGCCAGAAGAGCTGCCCGCCGTCCGGGTGATAGTTGCAGTGCCACAGGAGCACGCGGCCCTGGCTGAGCTTCACCCCAGGCCGCACCGTCTCCGGCAGGTCGCGAAAGCCGATGACATAGTGGCCGCCGACCGCCTCGTTGCGACCGATCAATTCGTTGCCGCGCCATTCGCAGGCGAAAATGCCCTCGGTCGTGCCGCCCTCGATCCCGGTGCCGGCATCGAGCTTGCGGGAGCCGGTGAGAGGCCACGGCACGATCTCGATCTTCTGCTTCTTCGGATCGCGCACGACCTCGCCGTAGCCCTTGATCGTGTCGCGGTTGGCGCGGATCAGGGGAACGTCGAGCAGGCGCAGCCCGGCCGGCACGTCGGGATTGAGATAATCGAAGACGACGCCGTCATGCATGTCGCTGGCCCCTACGCTGCCTTACCCAGATCCTCGCCGGCCAGCGCGCGTTCGATCAGCTTCACGACATTGTCGCGGCCATAGAGCTTGATGAAGGCGCCCATGCGCGGCCCCTGCTCGCTGCCGAGCAGCACCTCGTAGAGCGTCTTGAACCACTGCCGCAGCTCTTCCTTGGCGAAGTGGCGCTTGCCTGCCTCGTAGACCTCGTCCTGGATGAGCTCCGCCGTCGCGTCCTCGGGCATCTTGCGCAGCGTCTCGAGCAGGTCCTGCAGCGCCGGCCGTTCGCGGTCGGTGGGCAGCCGGAACTTCTTCGAGGACTTCACGAAGTCCTGGTAGTAGGCGACGGCGCCCGCGAGCAGCCGGTCGAGATAGGGAGCGGTCTCCGGCGTCGCGCCCGGCACGTAGCGGCGCAAATACTGCCAGAGAACGTCCTTGTCCTCGGTGTTGGCGACTCCGGCGAGGTTGAGCAGCATGCCGAAAGTGACGCCGGCCGCGGAGTTGGCGGGAGCGGCGCCGTCATGGATGTGCCAGGCCGGATTCTCCAGCGCGCGGGCGGGCTCTTCCTTCGGCAGCTTCTCGACCAGCGAGAGATAGTCGTCGATGGCGCGCGGGATCACGTCGAAATGCAGTCGCTTCGCACGGCGCGGCTGCTGGTGCATGTAGAGCGACAGCGATTCGGGCGAGGCGTAGCGCAGCCATTCCTCGACCGAGAGGCCGTTGCCCTTGGACTTGGAGATCTTCTTGCCTTCCTCGTCGAGGAAGAGTTCGTAGTTGAAGCCCTCCGGCGGCTTGCCGCCGAGGATGCGCACGATCTTCGCGGAGAGTTCGGCCGACGGAATCAAATCCTTGCCGTACATCTCGTAGTCGACGTCGAGCGCGAACCAGCGGCCGGCCCAGTCGGCCTTCCACTGCAGCTTGACGTTGCCGCCGGTGACCGGCGTCTCGACCATCGAACCGTCCTCGTCGCGATAGACGATGGTGCCGGCATCGGCATCGGTCTTGATCACCGGCGCCTGCAGCACGCGGCCGGTCTTGGGCGAGATCGGCAGGAAGATCGAGTAGGTCGCCCGGCGCTCCTCGCCCAGCGTCGGCAGCATGACAGCCTGGACCTCGTCGTAGTGCCGCAGCATGGCGAGCAGCATCTTGTCGAAGCGGCCGGACTTGTACCACTCGGTCGCCGACTGGAACTCGTACTCGAAGCCGAACGAATCGAGGAAGGCGCGCAGGCGAGCGTTGTTTGCCGCGCCAAAACTCGGATGCTCGTTGCTGAACGGGTCGGGTACCGCCGTCAGCGGCTTGCCGAGATGGGCCGCCAGCATCTCCTTGTTGGGGACGTTGTCCGGAACCTTGCGCAGGCCGTCCATGTCGTCGGAGAAGCAGAACAGCCGCGCCGGCACGTCGGACAGGCGGCGGAAGGCCTGGCGCACCATCGTCGTGCGCACCACCTCCCCGAACGTGCCGATATGCGGCAGGCCCGATGGGCCGTAGCCGGTCTCGAACAGCACATAGCCTTTCGCCGGCGCCTTGCCGCCGGTGCGGGCGACGAGCTTGCGGGCTTCTTCAAACGGCCACGCGCGTGCGGCCTCGGCGAGTGTGCGATCAATCTGGGACATGAGCCGGGCAAACTAGGAGCGAGGGCCATTTGCGTCAATTGCAGCGGCACCCCAAACTGCCGCGCCTGCAATGAACAAACGTGCACTCTCGCTCAGTTTGGGCGGCCTGCTGGCGCTGGCGGCCGGTATCGGCGCTGGCCGCTTCGTCTATACGCCGATCCTGCCGGCCATGGTCGAGGCCCTGTCGCTCACCAAGGCGCAGGCCGGGCTGATCGCGTCGGCGAACTTCCTGGGCTACCTCACGGGCGCGCTGCTGGCGGCCGTGCGCCTGCCGGGCTCGCGCCGCTTCTGGCTGCTGGCTTCCCTCGCGGTTACTGCGATATGCCTCTCCGGCATGGGCCTTGCGACCACGATGCCGGTTTTCATCGGCCTGCGTCTCGTGGCCGGAGCGGCGAGCGCCTTCGCGCTGATCTTCAGCTCCGCCCTCGTCATCGACCGGTTGAGCGCGGCGGGCCACGGTGCGCTCTCAGCCGTGCATTTCGCGGGCGTCGGCGTCGGCATCTCGGTCTCGGCAATCATCGTTGCAGTTCTGCTCCAGCTGGGCGCCGCCTGGAGCATGCTGTGGCACGCGAGTGCGGTGTTTGCCGTCGCAGCGTGTTTCGCTGTCGCCTGGCTGGTGCCGCCAGACGAGACGGCGGCGCAGACGACGAAACGTCCGGCCGACATGCGCCTGTCCGCCGACTTCGTGGCACTTCTTCTCGCCTACGGGCTGTTCGGCTTCGGCTACGTCATCACCGCAACCTTCATTGTCGACATGGTGCGCGGAACTTCGTCGATCGCCCCTCTCGAACCCTATATCTGGCTTCTGTTCGGCCTCTGCGCCGTCCCCTCGGTGGCGCTGTGGACGGCACTTGGCCGGCGCTGGGGCGTCCTTCGCATCTACGCCGTAGCCTGTATCGTCGAGGCGGCGGGCGTCGCAGCCAGTGCGCTGTGGCTGCATCCGGCCAGCATCGTGATCTCGGCGGTGTTCGTGGGTGGTACTTTCGTAAGCCTGACGGCACTCGGCCTCGTCGCCACACGTTCGAGCGGCAGCGATCCGCGTGGACGCATCGCGCTGATGACGGTCACATTCAGCATTGGCCAAATCCTGGGGCCGGCCTTCGCGGGCTACGTCTACGACGCCACGGGGAGTCTCGCGATGCCGCTTCTGGCCGCCGTCGCCGCCCTCATGCTGGCGGCCGTCCTGTCACTGGTAGCCGACGCGAAGAGACGCGCGCTCAGCCCTTCCAGGTGAAGGGGAAGAGCTGCTGGCGCACGAAGCCGTTGGGCATGTAGTCGCCCAGCACGCCGTACTTGCCGGGGAAGCGCCGGTCGGATTTCACCGCGGTGCCGAAGATATAGTCGATGAAGGCGAAGTGGGCGGCGTAGTTGCGGTCGATCGCCTCGCGCTCGGAGCTGTGATGCCAGTGGTGGAAGTCGGGCGTCACGATCAGCCACTTGAGCGGCGCCTTGCCGAAGATCGCCGGCAGGCGAACGTTGGCGTGGTTGAACACCGCCTGGAAACCCACGATCACGATATAGACGTCGGTGACGGCCTGGCTGAAACCCAGCACGTAGAGCACGCCGAGGATGGAGACGCGTGTCATCAGGAGCTCGAAGATATGGAGGCGCGAGCCCGCCATCCAGTCCATGTACTCGGCGCTGTGATGCACGGCGTGGAAGCGCCACAGGAACGGGATCTCGTGATAAGCGCGGTGCGTCCAGTACTGCACCAGGTCGGCCACCAGCAGGACGAGGAAGAGCGCGGCGAAGAATGGCAGACCGCCCACCCATTTCTGCAGAGGGTCCCAGACCATCCAGCCGAACAGGCGATGGATGGCGAAGTTCACGATCAGCAGCGCCAGTCCGACGAGCAGATGATTCACGATGAAATGCGTGAAGTCGGTCTGCCAGCCCGGCCGGAACACCGGCTGGTCGCGATGTAGCGGCACCACCTTCTCGATCAGGATGAAAATCATGCTCGAGCCCAGCAGGTCGAGGATGAACCAGTCGAGGCCGACATAGGGCGTGTTGTCGGGAAAGTCGGCGACCGGGACGCGATGGCCGCCCATCGCCGCGGCCAGCGCGATCAGGCCCAGTGCCGTCGCATTCAGCCAGCGATTGCGGCGCTGGACCAGGTTGGCGATCGCCATGCCGCCCGCGATCACCATGCCCACCAACATCACCTGCCTGAGCAGGCCCACGTCATACTTCTTTCGCAGGTCCGGCGTGGTCAAATATTCGGGGAAATGGAACGCCAGCACGGCCAGCACCGCGAGCCCACCCAGCGTGAGCGCGATGATGCCGGTGATCTTGCCCTTGCCCACTTGCAGGGCGCCGGACTGGTGAAAGACGGCGGTGGCCTTGCTGATGACGGGCGGTGGTTTCATGGAGCATCACCTTAAGTGCAACTGACGGTCGCTGCATCGGGCATTTGCACTGTGCTATTCACGGCCGGTGACAATCCCCGCGACCTCTCCCTGGCCGGCCCTGGTCGCGACCGCCCGCGGCGCGCTCTGGCGCGCGCCCGACGGAACGCTGGAGCGTCTGACCGGCACCAATGCAGGGGCCCGGGCGGCCGGTAGTCCGCCACTGGTCTGCCATGCCCCCGCCGTGGCGGCGCGGCTCGGGCTCGAGGAGATTGCGGCACACGACCTGCTCGAACTCTTCGCCTTCGTGCGGCCGGCGGTGTTCTGCCTGCCCACGGTGCGCGGCCTGTGCGAAACGCTCGGCCTGCAGGTCCCCGCGACGCCGGAGCAGGAGGCGGCGGCCCTGCCTGCGATCGCCCGCTCCCTGCTCGACGAGCTCGACGACATGGCGGCGCTGGCCTCCCCCGAACTGAAGGAAACGGCGCGCGCCATGGCCCGCGGGCACTGGAGTTGGGGGGATGCGGTGCTGACCGCGCTCGGCATCGATAAAGAGAGCAAGAAATCCCGCCCCGGCGCCGGTCTCGACATCTGGAAGAGCCTGCCCGTGTGGGAGGAGCCGCCGCCGGCGCCCCCGCCGGGCAGCCAGCCGGTCGAACCGCGCGAGGCGCGATTGCGACTGGCCCATCTCGTTTCGGCCGGCGCCAACCTGGCCGAGGCGCGCCCGACCCAGAGCGACTATGCCTCGGCCGCCAGCGAGGCCTTTGCGCCACGCGAGGAGGAAGGCAAACCCCACGTCGTTCTCGTCGAGGCGGGCACCGGCGTCGGCAAGACTCTGGGCTATGTCGCGCCGGCCAGCCTGTGGGCCGAGAAGAATGGCGCGCCGGTCTGGATCTCGACCTACACGCGCAACCTGCAGCGCCAGATCGACAACGAACTCGACCGGCTGCACCGCGATTCGGCGGAGAAGCGTCGCCGTGTCGTCATCCGCAAGGGCCGCGAGAACTATCTCTGCCTGCTGAACTTCCAGGAGGCGGCGATGCGCACCGGCCTGGTGCCGGAGAACGCGGTCGGTCTCGGCCTGCTGGCGCGCTGGGCGCTGGCCAGCCGCGACGGCGACATGATCGGCGGCGACCTGCCGGCCTGGCTGCTCGACCTGGTGGGCCGCAGCCGTGTGCAACGGCTGGCCGACCGGCGTGGCGAGTGCATCTACTCGGCCTGCGAACATTATCGGAAGTGCTACGTCGAACGCACGATCCGCCGCGCGCGCCAGGCCGACATCGTCATCGCCAACCATGCGCTGGTGATGATCCAGGCAGCGATGGGCGGTCTCGATGACGGCACTCGGCCGCTGCGCTACGTGTTCGACGAGGGCCATCACCTGTTCGATGCCGCCGATGGCGCGTTCGGCGCGCATCTGAGCGGCGTGGAAGCATCGGACCTGCGCCGCTGGCTGCTCGGCGCGGAGGGACGACGCGGCAGCCGCGCCCGCGGGCTGGAGCGCCGCGTCACCGACCTGCTCGGCGAGGATGTCGAGGCACAGAACGCCTTGCGCCGCCTGCTCGACCTCGCGCAACAGCTTCCCTCGACCAACTGGCAGACGCGGCTGGCCGACGGCACCGTGCTGGGCCCCGCCGAGGAGTTCCTCGCACTGGTGCGCCAGCAGGTGCGCGCGCGCTCGGCCGGCGACGACCAGGGGTTCGGCCAGGAATGCGACGTGCGACCGCTCAATCCCGGCCTGGTCGAAGCGGCCGACCAGCTCGCCGAGGCGCTGGAGAAGATGCTGCAGCCGGTGCGCCGGCTGCGCCAGGCGCTGCGCGCCAAGCTCGAAGGCGAGGCCGACAAGCTCGACTCCGGCCAGCGCGCGCGCATCGAAGGCGTGGCGCGGTCGCTCACCAACCGCTGCGAGCTGACGCTCGAATCGTGGCGCGCCATGCTGCGCGGCCTGCACAAGGATCCCGATCCCGCCTTCGTCGACTGGTTCGCGGTCGAACGCGTGCAGGGCCGCGAATACGATGTCGGCATGCATCGCCACTATCTCGATCCGGCAGAGCCGTTCGTGAACGCGGTGATCCGTCCCGCGCATGGCGCGGTGATCACCTCGGCGACCTTGCGCGATTCGCTCGGCGTACCGCAGGCCGCCAACGACGAGGACGTTGCGGCCCAGGCGGATTGGACGGTTGCCGAAGCGCGCACCGGCACGCGGCATCTCGCGGCGCCGGCGATGCGCGCGGCCATGGCGTCGCCGTTCGACTATGCGAACGCGACCAAGGTCCTGGTCGTGAAGGACGTCAAGCGCGACGATGCCGAACAGGTCGCTGCAGCCTATCGCGAGCTCTTCCTCGCGTCGGGCGGTGGCGCGCTGGGCCTCTTTACCGCCATCGGTCGCCTGCGCGCCGTGCACCAGCGCATCGCGCCGGTGCTCGAGGAAGCGGGCTTGCCGCTCTACGCCCAGCATGTCGGCGGCATGGATGCCGCAACCCTGGTCGACATCTTCCGCGCCGAGGAGCATTCGTGCCTGCTCGGCACCGACGCCGTGCGCGACGGCGTCGACGTGCCGGGACGGTCGCTGCGGCTGATCGTGTTCGATCGCGTACCCTGGCCACGCCCCGACATTCTTCACCGCGCCCGCAAGGCGCACTGGAAGGCGGCCGGCGCGGGCGCCAACGGCTACGACGACATGCTGGCACGGCTGCGGCTGAAGCAGGCCTATGGACGACTGATCCGTCGCGCCGACGATCGCGGTGTCTTCGTGATGCTCGATTCGCGTTTGCCCAGTCGTTTGCTCAGTGCCTTTCCGCAAGGTGTGACCGTCGAACGCGTCGGGCTGGCCGACGCGGTGGCCGAGACGAGGCGGTTTCTGGATAGTTGAGATCGCCGCGACGAACGCTGCGACAGGCTGTTTGGCACGGGCACGACCGCCGGCGCCGGCGGGCTCAGGTGGCATTTCCGGCGGCGCTACGGGCACGACCCGCTGGTCGGATACTTCAGGATGACGCATGCCCCGCTCCGCAGCGAGCGGGCCGTAAATTGTCCAGGTACGACAGGACGGCCTCCGTCTGGTACAAGCGCCCGACATGAGAAGACGTTCTCTCGGATCGAGCCCTTGCCTATGCGCCTTTCGACCAAGCTCCTGCTGACCGCCGCGGCGCTCGTCGCCGGCGGTGCCGGTATCTACGCCTTTGCCTACCACCTCTATCCGCCGCCTTCGGCGCGCGACCGGCAGGCGGCCGTCCCGGCGCAGGCTCCCCCTCCCCCCGCTCCCCTTTCCGACCAGGCGGTCGCCCAGCTCTTTGGCGAGTGCGTGCGGGGCGCCTGGCCCACGGTCGCGGACGCCCCTGTGCGAGCGGCCGCCTGCTCGAAGGCTCTGCAGACCCGCCGGCTCAAGCCGCCTGAAATCGCGCTGGCCCGGCTCACCCGCGGCATCGCCCGCACGGCTATCGGCGACAAGGTTCTGGCCGCGGAGGATTACTCGGAGGCGCTGAAGCACTATGACGGCGCCGTCGATCCCAGGAATCCCGATTCTCTGAACCTCTACCGCCGCGCCACCTCGCTGTATGCGATCGGCGAGACCGACCGTGCCCTCTCCGACTATGGCGACGCGATCCGTGTCGACCCGGGCAACTCGCTGGCCTATCTCGGTCGCGGCGTCCTGCTGGCGAGCCGCAAGCGCGCCTACAATCGCGCCATCGAGGATTTCGACAAGGTGCTGGCGCTGCAACCGGACAACGTCGACACCCTGATCGCCCGCGGCAATGCCTACAGCCAGATCGGCGACAACGGCCGTGCGCTCGCCGACCTCGACCGCGCCATCCAGCTCGCGCCCGACAATGCCCAGGCCTACGTGATACGCGGTCTCGCCAACAACCGGCGCGACCAGAAGCAGCTGGCGATGCAGGATTACGAGACGGCGCTGAAAATCACCCCCCGCTACCCGCAGGCGCTGGCCAATCGCGCCGCCCTGCTTTCGGAGGAAGGCAGGTACGACCAGGCGATCAGCGATCTCGACGAATCGATCAAGGCGGATTCCGACAATCCCGTCGCCTACTACAATCGCGGCTACGCCTACTTCGCCAGGCACGAGTACGACAAGGCGCTGGCCGACTACGACATGGCCATCAAGCTCGAACCCGGCATGGGTCGGGCCTACAACAACCGCTGCCTCATCCGCGCCATCACCGGCAAGGATCTGGTGGCCGGCCTGCAGGACTGCGACACGGCACAGAAGCTGATGCCGCTGAACCTCGACGTCCGTGACACGCGCGGCTTCATCTACCTGAAGCTGGGCGATCCCCGCCTCGCCGTGAAGGAGTACGACGACGCTCTCGACGTCGATCCCAACCGCCCTCTGGCGCTCTACGGCCGCGGCATCGCGCGCAGCATGATCGGCGAGACGCGGGAGGCAGACGCAGACAAGGCCGCGGCCCTGACGCTCGATCCCGAGGTCGCCGAGCAATTCGCGCCCTTCGGCCTGAAGTAGCGTCCAGCTCGGTGAGCGCAAGCCGATGAGCCGCAAGTGCCTTGGCAGGCTGTTGAAATAGGCCTTTCAGAAGCACCGACAAGCAACATTGTTGCCCGACGGTCGCCGCGACGCAGGATTCAGGGGGGTGCGGCATTCACTTCATTTGTTTCGTTTATTTCGTTTGTTTCGTTTATTCACCGTGACTCCGACCTTTCAGCAACCTGGTAGAGCAATG
>CAIYWM010000923.1 GCA_903929895.1 uncultured Alphaproteobacteria bacterium | reverse complement strand
CGGCAACGGACACCGCATGACTCCCGGCGAGCGTGCACACGTGTGAAGGATCACCGTGTTGTCACCTTTGTCAGGAGGCTGTGCCATCATCAGCGCGTCGCCACCTGATTCTTATGTCAGGAAGCGCCTTGTCACCGTCACCCACCGAGGGGAGCACCCGATGAAACTCTTTACGAAGACGCGCGTTCGTCGCGCGCTGATCCCGCTGGCAGCCCTGGCTGTCGCCGCGGCGATCGTCCCGACCGCCGGCGCCGCCGACTGCACCATGGCACCCGGCGCCAACTGCCAGAACCAGGACATGCGCCACCTCGGCAACACCATGAAGGGCGCCGACATGACCGGCGCCGACATGCGCGGCGCCGACATGCGCAAGATGAACCTGGCCAACGTCAACTTCTCGGGCGCGGACATGCGCGGCGCCAAGCTCAGCGGCGCCAAGATGAACGGGGCCAACCTGACGGGCGCCATGATGAACGGCGTCAAGATGAAGAACGTGCAGATGAAGAACGTCAAGATGATCGGCACCAAGCTGCACAAGGCCACGCTGACCAACGTCAAGATCGATAACGCGATCATCCGCAACATGGACGTCACCGGCGCGCGCTTCATCGGCGGCGGCATGACCAACTCGACGATCGTCGGCATGAAGTCGGGCTCGAAGCGCTCCACGCGCTCCTGGTGCGCGAACGGCAGTGGCTCCGGCACGCTCTACCAGGCGGCCTGGATCGGCTACCTGTGGCAGAGCAACTACAGCTTCTCCGGCTCGACGCTGAGCGGCGATTTCTCGTGCGCCCGCTTCAACGGCATCACCTGGGGCGACGCCATGATGATCAACGCCGACTTCAGCAACACGGTCTACGGCTGGGAGCAGTACAACTCCGAGCAGATCCTCGCCATGAACGTCGACTTCAGCGGCGCGCAGTTCAACGACAAGTTCTGGCGCCCAGCGCTCGCCTACGGCGTCACCTTGAGCGGCGCATCCTGCCCGGCGATCAACAACGACCAGCGCAACGCCGTCTGGGGCCGCTACGACAACTTCTCGCCGTACTGGATCGGCTCGACGCAGACCGGCCACTGGGCCTACGGCAACGTGCAGAGCACGTTCTACGGCAACATCGTGTTCAACACGCCGCCGGTCGTCGTCAACCTGAGCCGCGCGCGCCAGAACCAGCTCAGCGCGCTGCTTCCCAGCATCGCGAGGCCGTACATCAACCCGGGCAGCAGCAACTGCGTCGTGGATGCCACGGCCCTGTCCGACTGGGGGTAAACCCCGCCCTTGTGCACGACATCGAGGCCCCGGGATCCGTCCCGGGGCCTCTCGTGTTTTCGGCCGCCACTACAATCGCTGCACCGACTTCGGAGGACCCCATGGCCGACACCCTCGACGGGCGCGACATCGCGCTCGACCTGGCACAGCAGATCATCGCCGCCGCTCGCACCGAAGCTGAGCGCTTGGGCCACCTCGTCTCGATCGTGGTCGCCGACCGCGCGGGCAATCCGATCGCCTCCGCGCGCATGGATGGATCACCGCTCGGCGCGTACTTCATCGCCGTCGACAAGGCGTACTCCTCGGCGCTATGGAACTGCCGGACGGGCGAGATGGCCGAGCTGAGCATGCCCGGCAACGGCGACTGGGGCTTCGCCAAGACAATCGGCGGTCGCATGATCGTCTTCGCCGGCGGCGTCTCGGTGCGGCAAAACGGCGAGCAGATCGGCGCGATGGGTATCTCCGGCGCGCTGAGCGAGGAGGATCAGGCGATGTGTCTGGCCGCGCTCGCGTCGCTCGGACTCGAGGGGTAGCGCGTACCGGTGGACATCGTCCTCGTCCGCCACGCGATCGCCGAGGAGCGCGATCCGATGCGCTGGTCGCATGATGCGCTGCGGCCGCTGACATCGTTCGGGCGGGAGCGCTTCGAGCCGGCCGCGCGCGGACTCGGCACGATCGTCGGACGCGTCGAGGTACTGCTTGCCAGCCCCTACGTGCGCGCGTGGGACACCGCGCGGATCCTGTCGGACCAGGCCGACTGGCCGGCACCCGTCTCGTGTCCCGAGCTGGCCGCGCATGCGTCGGTCGGGGAGGCGCTGGGCGTATTGGTTGCGCTGCCGAACGACGGCACCGTGGTGTGCGTCGGGCACGAGCCCAACCTGACGCTGCTCGCGCAGGCGCTCTTGCGGTCCAAGGACGCCGGTGAGGTGCCGTGGTTCAAGAAGGGCGGCGCGCTGTGCGTGCGGTTTCGCGAGACGGTGGAACCACGGCGCGGGAAGCTGCACTGGGCGCGGGCGCCGAAGGAACTGCGAAAGGTTGGGGGTTAGGGCCGCGGCTCGAGCCAGTAGGCGAGGCCGCGGATGCCGCCCGGGTGGTTGGTGACAAAGTGCGT
>CAIYWM010000922.1 GCA_903929895.1 uncultured Alphaproteobacteria bacterium | reverse complement strand
GGGACCAGCCACAAGACCAGCGCTATCTGCTGCAGCGCGGCGACGGTGCCCGTCCAGACCGACAGCCAGAAATCGAGCCGCAGGGTCGAAAGGAGGATGAACAGGAAATAGAGCAACGGCGGCCAGTAACTGAACACCAGCACCGGGTCCATGTAATGACTGAGGGTGATGATGATCGACGACGGCAGCGAGGTCTCGATCAGCGCATTGGCAAACCGCGTCACACGCGGGAAATCGCGGTCCCGCGCCGCCCGGTAGCGCAGGATTGTCAGAGAAAGCAATTCGTAGAGCAGGAAGGGGCCGATGGCGACGAACGGGAGCCAGCCCGGCACGTCACGCTCGAACATGCGGGAGGAATAGTCAACGAAGACGTTCGCGACCACCAGCGTTATGAGGAGCAGGACCGCCAGGATGATGGCGAGCGCGCGCATGCGCTGCTGCTCGCTGCGAATGATCTCGCGGCGGAGCGCGTCTGCGAAGAAGTCGGGCGCCGCGGGAGGCATCTACCGCCAAACTAGCCAGAGCCGCCGGGCTCCACAACGGGCCGGGGCGGTGCTAGGTACAGTTCATGTCGATGAAGGAGATCGCGCGGGAGGTCCAGGGCAAGGTCGCCAACCTGGCACTGCGCATGCCGATTTCCTGGGTGAACATCCTGGCCGGCCCGCCGATCGCGGTCGACGGCCGCACCCTGGATGGCCGCACCCAGTGGTTCCTGAAGCTGCTGGCGTACAGCGGCCAACCCGCCGCGCACACGATGAGCGTCGTCGAGGCGCGGGAGGACTACGACGCCTTCATGAAAATGCTGGGCGGCCACCCTGCACCGGTGAGTTCCATCATCGACCGTAACCTCCCCGGTCCCGCCGGCCCTGTCCGCATCCGAATCTACAGGCCGGCCGGCGCCGTGGCCCGCCTGTTGCCCACCATCGTCTATTTCCATGGGGGCGGCTGGGTCATCGGCAGCCTCGAAGGCTACGACCTCGCCTGCCGCTATTTCTGCGCCCGCTCGGGCTGCGCAGTCGTCTCGGTCGACTACAGGCTGGCCCCCGAACACAAGTTCCCGGCCGCGGTCGACGATGCCCTCGCCGCCTCTCGCTGGGTGGCGGGCGAGGCCGTATCGCTCGGCCTCGACCCCGATCGCATCGTCGTGGCGGGTGATTCGGCCGGCGGAACGCTCGCCGCCGTGGTCGCCCAGGAGTTGCGCCACGAGCCGCACCCGCCCTGCCTGCAGTGGCTGATCTATCCCGCGACCGACATGGCGGGCGACACCCCTTCGCATCGAAGCTGTGGCGACGGCTTCCTGCTCACCCAGGCAGACATGATGTGGTTCCGCATGCACTATCTCAACGGCGACGGCGAGATCGGCGATCCGCGGGCCTCGCCGCTGCACGCCGCCGACCTCGGCGGCGTGGCGCCGGCGCTGGTCTTCACCGCCGGCTTCGATCCGCTGCGCGACGAGGGCCGCGCCTATGCCGAACGCCTGCAGGCGTCCGGCGTCAAGACCATCCACCGCGAGTTCGAGACGCTGATCCACGGCTTCATCGGCATGCGCGGTGCGGTGCATGCCGCGGCACGGGCGATGGACGACATGGTCGCAGGACTGCGCCATGAACTCGCACAACTTGGACGATGACGGAGCACCGCAATATGGGCGACGGCACGACAGGCCCGGAAGCGCGCGGCGAACGGGGCGGACGGCGCGAACAGAACAAGGCCGAGAACCGCACCGCCCTGATCAAGGCGGCGCGTGCGGTCTTCGCCGAGATGGGCTACGGCGCGGCCAGCGTGCGCGACATCGTGCGCCGCACCGATCTCGCCTCGGGCACCTTCTACAATTACTTCAAGGACAAGGACGAGATCTTCGAGGCGGTGGTCGGAGAGCTGACCAGCGTGCTGCTGCAGCGCCATCAAGAGGGTCGCGCCCGGGCCACCACGACCGAGGCGTTCGTCCGCGAGCACTATGCCGCCTATTTCAACTTCCTGGTCGAGGATCCCGAGCTGCTGGCGCTGGCGCGGTCGAGCTTCACGGCCGTGCGCACACTTCTCGACAAGCCCGACGTGCGGGCGCTGGCGAAGGCCCTGAACGACGACATCCGCGCCGCCATCGCCCGCGGCATCCTGCCCAACGTCGACGCCTCCTATCTCAGCGCCTCGATGTCCGGCATCGCCTTCGAGATCTCGATGGTGATGGTGGCCCGCGACCCGGTCGATCCGGCCGCCGCCGCCGAGTTCGCGACGCACCTCATGCTGGGTGGCCTCGACAAGCTGCCGCGGCGCTGACTCGCTCCAATAGAAACGGCGGCCCCTTGCGGAGCCGCCGTTCTCCCGGAACCGGTAGGCTGAAGCGCTTACGCGCCCTGGGCGATCGTGTTGCGCAAGGTGCCGATGCCCTCGATCTCGACCTCGCAGACGTCGCCCGGCTTCAGCCAGGGCTGCGGCTTGCGGGCCATCGCCACGCCCGAGGGCGTGCCAGTGATGATGATGTCGCCCGGATCGAGGGTCATGCACTTGCTGAGCTCGTGCACCAGGGTCGGCACATCGAAGATCAGGTCGTCGGTGCTGCTGTCCTGCATGGTGACGCCGTTGACGCGGGTCATGATCCGCAAGGGCGCGGCGCCCTTCGGCAGTTCGTCCGGCGTCACGATGTCGGGACCGAAGCCGCCGGTGGCGTCGAAGTTCTTGCCCAGGGTGAACTGGCCGCCCGACTTGCGCTGCCAGTCGCGGATCGAGCCGTCGTTGAAGCAGGCGTAACCGGCGATCACCGAGAGCGCCTTCTCCTTCGGCACGTTGCGGCACTTCTTGCCGATCACGATGGTCAGTTCGGCTTCCCAGTCGAATTCCTTCGAGTGGGTGGTCGACAGCATCTTGCCGTTGTGCGGGACCAGCGTGTTGTTGAAGCGGGTGAACACGACCGGGTAGGTCGGGATCGGGCTGCCGGTCTCCTCAGCGTGCTTGCGGTAGTTGAGGCCGATGCAGAGGATCTTGCCCGGCGCGGGGATCGGCGTCAGGT
>CAIYWM010000921.1 GCA_903929895.1 uncultured Alphaproteobacteria bacterium | reverse complement strand
TGCCGATCTCGGTCTCGTTGAGTCGCAGATGCATCATCGCATCGTCGAACTCGCGGGCCAGCGCGAGCGGCCAGAACGAGGCACCGGCCGCCTGCACGTCGTCGGGTGGTGCAGACGAGGGGCCGTTGAGGCGGAACTTCGCCGACCGGCCCTCACGGTCGATCTCGACGTTGAGGTTGGCGTAGCGAAGCGTGTCGCCCTCGATCTGCCGTTCCACCGTCGGCAGCGCGATCCCCTTGGCAGCCTTGGGACGCGACGACTTCGCCGCGACCTCCTCGGCGATCTTCTGCGTCTGCTCCACCAGCTTAGAAGGCGGGATGAGCTGGTCGACCAGTCGCCACTCGCGCGCCCGCTTGCCGCGCAGGCCCTCGGCCGTGGTGCAGAAGAAGTCGGCATGGTCGCGGCGGACCATGCGCTTGTCGACCAGGCGGGTCAGCCCGCCGGTGCCCGGCAGCACCGCCAGCAGCGGCAGCTCCGGCAGCGACACCGCGCTCGATCCGTCGTCGGCCAGCAGGATCTGCTCGCAGGCCAGCGCCAGCTCGTAGCCGCCGCCGGCCGCGATGCCGTTGATCGAGCAGATGTAGGTCTGGCCGGAGTGGATGCTGGCGTCTTCGATGGCCAGCCGGGTCTCGTTGGTGAACTTGCAGAAGTTGACCTTGTGATCGTGGGTCGAGAGGCCAAGCATGTTGATGTTGGCGCCGGAGCAGAAGATGCGGTCGCGCTGGCTGCGGATCACCACGGCGCCTATCTCGGGATGCTCGAAGCGCAGGCGCTGCACGGCATCGGCCAACTCGATGTCGACGCCGAGATCGTAGGAATTGAGCTTGAGCTTGTAGCCGGGCTTCAGCCCGCCGTCCTCGTTCACGTCCATCGTGAGATAGGCGACGCCGTTCTCAGTGCTGAGCTTCCAGTGCCGGTAGCGTTCCGGCGAAGTGCGGAAGTCGATGGGGGCGTCGGCCATGGCATTTCCTGAATTGAGTAATTCGGTACTGAAATACGTATTTACTTTTCCCGGCGCAACGCCATTCTGTCAAGCCTCATGACCGCCATTCGTCCCGCCGAACCTGTGGATTTGCCGGCCATCGCCGCCCTCGACGCGCGGCTGACCGGGCAGGCCAAGGCCGCCTACTGGCAGGACATGCTGGCCCGCTTCGCCGGCGGGCCGCCGGAACGGCACTTCCTGGTGGCCGAGACGCCCCGGGGCGTGCTTGCCGGCTTCATCGCGGGCGAAGTGCGCGCCTGGGAGTTCGGCCAGCCGCCGGCCGGCTGGGTGTTCGCCATCCAGGTCGATCCCAAGCTTCGACTGAAGGGCACGGGCAGCGCGCTGTTCGAGGCATTGGCGGCCCGCTTCAAGGCCCAGGGCGTGACGCGCGTGCGCACCCTGGTCGACCGCAAAGACCACCTGATCCTGTCCTTCTTCCGCGCCCAGGGCATGACCGCCGGGCCGTCGCTGCAGCTCGACAAGGCGCTGTGAGATGAGACTGCAGACAGCCACGCGCCTCGGCCTTTATGCCGTGCTCGAACTGGCGCGCGATCCCGCACGGACCTTGTCGTCGGCTGATCTCGCCGAGCGCTTCGGCGTCTCCACGCACCATCTCGCCAAGGTTTTGCGCACCCTCGCGGCGGCGGGCCTCGTGCATGCCGAGCGCGGCGCCTCGGGCGGCTACCGCTTCACCGGCAACCGCCGCCGCGTCACCCTGATGGACATCGTCGCCCTGTTCGAGCCGATGCCCGGTCACCGTGCCAAGGAGCCCGGCGAGGATACCGAGATCGGTGGCGCCCTGCAGCGGGTGCTGACGGAGATCGACGAGATCGCCGAGGCGACGTTGCGGTCGGTCAGCTTGGAGACGATGCTGAGGCGACCCAGCTGAGGGCTCGCATGCACGCGCGTCTGGTCTGCCTCGTCATCCTGCTGCTCCCCGGAATCGCGCTCGCGCAAAATGCAGGCGTGGATGCAAAGGCCTGCATGCCGAGCGGCGCACTTGATCCCGGATACGAGCGCGAGAGCCGAGAGATTGAATGGCCGCAGGAAGCGCGGCGGCTCAGGGCGGACGTGCCGAACGTCTCGCGGCACCAAGATCGGCTGCGGCTGGCGATCGATGGCGGCACGGCGGTCGAGTTGCAGGACTGTCCCTATGGCGACGTGGGTTACCAGTATCTCTACGAGCGCTACGACGATCCCGGCCGCTTCTACGTCGTGCGAACGCCCGGTGTCGACGATTTCGTCTGGACGCTGGTCATGAAGCGCACGGGCCGGCTGTTCACGGTCCACGGCGCACCGGTCTGGGCGTCGGACAAGACGCGTTTCCTGACAGTGGCCTGCTCGCTTCAGCCGTCGCGCGGCACGCTCTCGATCTTTGCGCCGTCGGGCGATGGGCTCACGACCGAGGTGGATATCGCACTGCCCTGCGCGACCGAAAGCTGCTCGGCGCGCTGGGATTTCGAGTCCTGGATCTCGATCGCCTGCACGCCGCGCGACGACACAGCGAAGAAGGGCCGGGAGTTCGTCCTGATGCGCGGCAAGGACGGCAAGTGGAACAAGTTTGGGCGGTAGTTTCTGTCGTCCTGAGTGAAGCCAAGGACCTAGCCGAGCGACCAAACGGCTCCGTGGCTGGCGTGAGATCCTTCGCTGCGCTCAGGATGACAAGAGACGGCTGCCATCCTTGCGATCAAGCCTTGTCCCAGCCGTCCCGCGTCTGCGGCAGCTTCTTCTTGAGCAGCGCGCCGGCCACGACGTTGCGCAGGACTTCCGCGGTGCCGCCGCCGATCGTGAACATGCGGACGTCGCGGGCCATGCGCTCGAGCGGCAGCTCGCGGCTGTAGCCGCGGGCGCCGAAGAACTGCAGCGCCTCGTTCACGATCTGGATGGCGCTCTCGGAGGTGAACACCTTGGCCTGCGCGGCCATCAGCATGTCCGGGAAGCCGCCTTCGCCCGAGCGCGCGGCGTTGTAGACCAGCGCGCGGGACGCCGCGAGCTTGATCGACATGTCGGCCAGCTTCCACTGCAGGCCCTGGAATTCGTTGATCGGCCGGCCGAACTGGTGGCGCGTCTCCGACCATTCGAGCGCCAGCTGATAGGCGCCCTCGGCGATGCCGAGCGCCACGGTGGCGGCGCCGACGCGCTGGCTGTTGTAGGCGGTCATCAGGTCGGCGAAGCCCTTCTTGAGGCCGCGCGGCGGGATCACCAGCGCCGACGGCGGCACGTCCATGTCCTCGAGGTCGATCACCGCCTCGGGGATGCCGCGCAGGCCCATGGTCGGCTCGCGCTTGGTGATCTTGAGGCCCTTGGTCTCGTCGCGGATGGCAAGGAAGCCGCCGATGCCCTCGAACGTGCCCTTCTCGTCGTAGACCTTGGCGAAGATCAGGTGCAGGCGGGAGACGCCGCCGCCGGTGATCCAGTGCTTGCGGCCGTTCAGGACATAGCGGTTGCCCTTCTTGTCGGCGCGCGTGGTCATGCCGTTGGCGTCGGAGCCGGCATCGGGCTCGGTGATGCAGATGGCGGGCTTGTCGCCGGCCAGCACCATGTCGGCCGCCATCTTCTTCTGCTCCTCGGAGCCGTAGGCCATCACGGCACTGATCGCGCCCATGTTGGTCTCGACGGCGATGCGGCCGGTGACGGCGCAGGCGGAGGACAGCGCCTCGATGGCGAGCACGGCGTCGAGCCAGCCCTTGCCCTGGCCGCCATACTGCTTCGGAATCGTCATGCCGATCAGCTTCGCGTCCTTCAGCAGTTCGACATTGTCCCAGGGATACTGCTCGGTGCGGTCGACCTCGGCGGCGCGGCGGGTGACGGGGCCGGCCGCCAGTTCGCGGGCGCGGGCCTGCAGTTCGATCTGATCCGGTGACAGGGCGGACGGGTTCATGGACGGCGGACCTCAGACAGTATCGATGGTGAAGATGGCGATCGACCCGCTCCGGCCGCGCACGGCCGTGCTGCCGAGCGGCTTGAACACGAACTCCGTACCGCAGCCGTCGCGCGTCGTCTCCGAAACGAGAATGCTCGTGCCGTGATCCTTGTTCAACTTTTCCAGGCGCGCGGCGAGGTTCACCGTGTCGCCTAGCAATGTGAAACTGAGCCGCTGGCCGGCGCCGACCGATCCGCCGATGACCGCGCCGGTGCTGATGCCGATACGGGTGACGAAGGGGACCCTGGCTTCGCCAAAGCTGCGGCCGGCGACGGCGCGCTGGATGTCGACGGCCGCACGGACCGCGGCCGACGCATGTTGGGGACAGGCCAGCGGCATGTTGAAGGAGGCGAAGAGCCCGTCGCCGATGAAGGTGTGCACCACGCCGCCATGGGCGCGGATGGGGCCGAGGACGGTCTCGAGATATTCGTTCAGCGCCCCGAAGAGATGGTCCGGGGGCAGCTTCTCGGCGATGGTCGTGAAGCCTGACACATCCGTGAACAGGATCGTCGCGTCGCGGGTCTCGCCTGCCAGCACGCCGTTGCCGCCGCGCTGCAGGATGGTCGAGGCCACGCTCTCGTCGACGTAGCGGCCGAAGGTTTCGCGGATCTGCTCGCGTTCGCGCAGACCCTCGATCATGGTGTTGAACTGGCCCGTCAGTTCCCCGACCTCGTCGTTCGACGTCACGGGGATCCGGACCGACATGTCACCGCCGGCGACGGTCGACATGGCGCGGGACAGGATGCGGATGGGACGCAGCAGAGATCGCCAGATGAAGTAGACCGAGACGGTGACGCCCATCAGCGCGATGGCGACGTCGGTTGCGATCTCGTACTGCACCTTCTCGCCCTCGTAGGAGAGGAGATCGATGATCACGGCCGTCATGGGGGCCAGGGAAATGACCAGCAGGGCAATGCCGAGCTTCAGGCGGTAGCGGCCGAAGAACAGCGACAGGTTCCGGCCGGTGCGTTCGAAGATGAAGCCGCAGAGCGTGGCCAGATAGTCGCTTATGACGAAGTAGATGTAGGTGAAGTAGAACAGCGGCAGCAGCAGGCAGAGCGCCACGTTGTCGACCAGCGTCTGGGTGGGCAGGGCGCGGAAGGTGGCATCCGGCCAGAGGTACGGCGCCATCACCCGAAAGCCCACCATCACCAGCGCAAGAAGAGCCACGCGGATCGCGGTCAGGATCGGAAGCTGCGTGATCCGGCGCTCCACATCCTCGAACGATCGCCGTCCCGACAGATATTCCTCGATCGGTATGAACAGGCGCCGGCAAACCAGGGCATTGACGCCCAGCAGCAGGAAGAGCCCGACGGCGATCGACCGTGGCGCGTAGGCCCAGGCATCCGCGAAGGCGACGAACACGCCGGTGAAGATGATGTCGACCCCGGCCGCGGACACCGCCCGCAGCAGATAGCGCCGGCGCAGGCTGCCGATCTCGGACGCCGTGGCGACGGGTTGCCCGTTCCCCGCCGCGGTCACAGGGGCTGTCCCACCCGATAGACGACGACGCCGTCGTGATGCCCGCGCACGTCGGTCGTGCCCAGCCGTTCGCAGGTGGCCGCCGCGCCCGCCGCCACCACGGTGCTCTCGGTGGCGAGGATGCGCGTGCCGAACTTCTTGTTGAGCTGCTCGATACGTGCGGCGACGTTCACCGCATCGCCCAGCAACGTGTAGCTCAGTCGATTGTCGGTGCCGATCGTGACGCCGATGACAGGACCTGTATTGAGGCCGATGCGCGTCGGGAGTTCGAAGCCGCGCGCGAACTGGGCAGCGGAAAGGGCCTGCTGGATCTCGATCGCGGCCGCGATGGCGGCGCTGGCATGGTCCTCCAGCGGCCGTGGCAAGCCGAAGCTTGCGAAAAGTCCGTCGCCGATGAAGCTGTTCACGATGCCTCCGTGGCGCTGAATGACGGGGACGACGGTGTGGAGATAGGTGTTCAGGAGGGCGGCGACCTCGGCCGGCGTCGCGCTTTCGGATACGCCCGTAAAGCCCTCGATGTCCGTGAACATCAAGGTCGCTTCGGCCGTGGTGTCGATGCTGCGGCCGGTATTGCCGCGGTTGGACAGGATCGAGGCGGCGACCGTCTCGCTCACGTACTTGCCGAAAGTATCGCGAAGGTAGGCCTTTTCGGCGAGGCCCTCGACCATCTGGTTGAAGCGGCTGGCGGCGTGACCCAGCTCGTCGTTCGAGGTGACGGGCAGGCGCACCGTATAGTCGTTGTCGGCGACCCGGCGCAGGCCGCCATCCAGCCGTGTGATCGGCCGGGTCAGCGCGTTCGATATCCAGTAGTACATGAAGGCCGTGCCGATCGCCGACGTCGTGATGTCGGACGAGGCCTCGCGCACCAGCCGGTCGCCGCTGTAGCTCAGCATGTCGGCGGCGATCAGGACGATGGTCGCGAAGGACACGAACAGCAGGGCGAGGGCGACCTTGCGCCGGAAGCGGCCATCGAACGTCCCCATGTTCACGCCCCTCGTGCGAAACAGCTCCTCGCACAGGCGATCGAGGTACGCCGCGACGACGAAGAAGGTAAGGACGACATTGAAGCCGGTTCCGACCGTGAGGTTGGCGAAGACGTCCGGCCAGGCCACCTGCTGGAGTGTGGCGCCGAAGGTGATGTCGAGGCGGTGCGAGAGCAGGCGCAACCCCACCATCGGGGCGTACATCACCCCCACGACGGTCGCGGAATGGCGTGGCAGCTTTGCCAGCGAGCTCTCGACGTCACCGAAGGCCGCTCGCCCCTCGATGAAATGCCGGATCGGCCGGATCAGAAGCCAGGCGCCGAGGCCCACGCCGCCGGCGAGGAACAGCGTTGTGATCGCCAGCGACGGGAGGATGACTTCCGGGGCACTGTTCAGTGCCGAATAAACCAGCACCGAGACGACATCGATCAGGAACGGCACCGACATCGCGAGGTAGTAGCGATGCACGAGTCGGGCGGGCGACTGGCGTGCCGCCGCGTCGGTGGGTGCGTTCATCCGCCGGATATAGTGCGGATCGGGGCGGAGCGGAATGCCCCGCCCGTTCACATGGATACGGCTCAGGCCGTCAGTTCGCGCGCCGTGATGCGGTACTTGAATTTGTCCGGGTCGAGCGAGTCGAGGAAGCCGGACCGGTTCTCGGCCTGCGGATACATCAGGAAGGCG
>CAIYWM010000920.1 GCA_903929895.1 uncultured Alphaproteobacteria bacterium | reverse complement strand
TCATCCGTTATGCATGGACGCTATGAAATCTGCGTTAAAGTCGTCAATTGGCAATCGAAAGGGAGAGACAGCCGCCGTTTGGCGATGCTAGGTGGGCTCGCTGGCCCTGCCGTCCGGGGATGGCGGGGCGGCCGAAGAGGGGCGTGAGAAGCAGCATGACCCGGGTGCCAACTCCCGCAGGATCGCCACGGACCGAACTGGCGGAGGCGCTGCGGTCGTGTCGCACCTCCTATTTGGGGGTGGCGCTCTTCACCGCCGTCTTGAACGTGCTTTATCTCACCGGCTCGTTCTTCATGCTCCAGGTCTACGACCGGGTGCTGCCGAGCCGCAGCGTTCCCACCCTGGTCGCGCTCTGCATCCTGGCCCTCGGCCTCTACGGGTTCCAGGCCATCCTGGACATCGTGCGCAATCGGGTCCTCATCCGGATCGCCGGCGGGTTTGCCGAGACGCTGGACCGCCGAGTCTATCACCTGCTGGTCAAGCTGCCGCTCCGGGCACCGCAGATGAACGGCTTCGAGCCGGTCCGCGACCTCGAACAAATCCGGAATTTCATGTCCGGCAGCGGTCCGCCCGCGCTGTTCGACCTGCCCTGGATGCCGCTCTACCTGGGCATCTGCTACCTGTTCCATCCGCTGATCGGCCTCACGGCAACGGTCGGAGCCCTCATCCTGGTCGTCATCACCTTCATCACCGAGGTCAAGGTCCGCCAGCCGTCGATCGAGGTCTCGTCGCTCTCCAGCCGGCGCACCAGCCTCGCCGAAGCCAGCCGCCGCAATTCGGAGGTCCTGCATGCGATGGGCATGGTCGGCCGCTTCGCCCAGCAGTGGTCGGAGTACGGACGACGTTACGTCGAGGCCCATCAGCGGGCAGGCGACATCACGGGCGGCATGGGCAGCTTCTCGCGTGCACTGCGCATGGCGCTGCAGTCGGCGGTGCTGGCGGTCGGCGCCTACCTCGTTATCAAGGGACAGGCGACGGCCGGCATCATCATCGCCGGCTCCATCCTCTCGGCCCGGGCGCTCGCGCCGGTCGAGCAGGTGATCGCCCAGTGGCGCGTCTTCGTCTCGGCCCGCCAGAGCTGGCACCGGCTCAACAACCTGCTGGCCCGGATTCCCGACGACCGCGACGTCATGCAGCTGCCCAGGCCCAAGACGTCGCTGTCGGTCGAAGCGGTCAGCGTGGCGCCGCCGGGCCTGAACGTGCTGGTGGCCCGTGACGTCGCGTTCGGCCTGAAGGCCGGCCAGGGGCTGGGGATCATCGGCCCCAGCGCCTCGGGCAAGTCGTCTCTCGCCCGCACTCTCGTCGGCGTCTGGCGGCCGGTCGCCGGCAAGGTCCGGATCGATGGCGCGACGCTCGACCAATGGTCGTCCGAGGCTCTGGGCGAGCATATCGGCTACCTGCCGCAGGACATGGAGCTGTTCTCCGGCACGGTCGCGCAGAACATCGCCCGGCTGGAGCCGGAGCCGGACCCTTCGAAGGTGATCGCGGCGGCGCAGGCCGCCGGCGTCCACGAGCTGATCCTCGGCCTGCCGAACGGCTATGAGACCGAGATGGGCGAGGGCGGTACCGCCCTGTCGGCGGGACAGCGCCAGCGGGTCGGCCTGGCGCGCGCGCTTTATGGCGACCCCTTCCTCGTGGTGCTCGACGAGCCCAATTCCAGTCTCGACCATGACGGCGAGGAGGCGCTGACCAAGGCCATCATGTCGGTGCGGGCACGCGGAGGCATTGCCATCGTGATCGCCCATCGGCCGAGCGCCCTGGCGGCTGTCGACCAGCTGCTCGTGATGCGGGGCGGCCGGCAGCATGCGTTCGGGCCAAAGGATGCCGTGCTGAAGGAGACGCTGAAGGCCGCGTCGCCGCCGCCGGGACCGCCGAGACCGCCGGGTGCACCGCCTGCCGTTGCTCAGCCCACGCCTCTTCGTGCGCCGGTGGTGCGCGCTCGCGAGCCGTCATGACCCAGAACCAGCCCACGCCGGTCCCGGCCATGACCCGGAAACCTCTCATGATCGGACTCGTGTCCTGCTTCGTCCTCGTCTTCGGGGTCGGGGGATGGGCTGCCACGACGCAACTGTCCGGCGCGGTGATCGCGCCCGGCAAGCTGGTGGTCGACACCAACGTCAAGAAGATCCAGCACCCGACCGGCGGCGTCGTGGGGGAGCTGCTGGTCAAGGAAGGCGACCGGGTGAAGCAGGGCGATGTGGTCGTCCGGCTCGATGGCACCCAGGCCAAGGCCAATCTCGGGATCGTGACCAAGTCGCTGGAGGAAATGGCCGCCCGCCAGGCTCGCTTCGAGGCGGAGCGGGACAATGACAAGGTCGTCGAGTTCCCGCCCGAACTCACCTCGCGGGCGAGCGACCCCGAGATCGCCCGCCTGATGACCGGAGAGCAGAGACTGTTCGAGATGCGCCGGACGGCGCGCGATGGCCAGAAGGCTCAGCTGCGCGAACAGATCAAGCAGCTCAATCTGCAAATCGAAGGCACGGAGGCGCAGGAAGCCGCCAAGGGCAAGGAACTGAAGCTGCTCGCGCAGGAACTGGAGGGCGTTCGCGTGCTCTGGAAGCAGAATCTCGTGCCGATCAGCCGCGTCACCACGCTCGAGCGCGATTCCGCCCGCATGGAAGGCGAGCGATCCGCCCTGGTCGCCTCCCTGGCGCAGAGCCGCGGCCGCATCGCCGAGCTGGAACTCAAGATCCACCAGATCGACCAGGATCTCGCCACCGAGGTCGGCAAGGAACTGGCCGAGATCCGCGCCAAGAAGTCGGAGATGAGCGAGCGCCGCGTCTCCGCCGAGGATCAGCTGAAGCGCATCGATCTCGTCTCGCCGCAGGCCGGCAGGGTGTTCCAGCGAAACGTCCACACGGTCGGCGGCGTCGTCCAGGCCGGCGAGCCGCTCATGCTGATCGTGCCGGACTCGGACTCGCTGATCGTCGATGCCAAGGTGGCGCCGCAGGACATCGACCAGATCCATGTCGGGCAGCACGCCGTCCTGCGCTTCGCCGCCTTCAACCAGCGCACGACTCCCGAGGTCGATGGCGAGGTGATCCATATCGGCGCCGACGTCACGCAGGAAGACAAGGCGACCGAGCCCTATTACTCGGTGCGCATCCGTGTTGCCGAAAGTGGGCTCGCCAGCCTCCAGGGACTGCAGCTTCTGGCCGGCATGCCGGTCGAAGCCTTCATCGAGACCACGCCCCGCACCGTGGCGTCTTTCCTGGTGAAGCCCTTGAGCGACCAGCTCGCGCGGGCTTTCCGCGGACGTTGATCACTCTGTCGTCCTGAGCGAAGCGAAGGACCTGACAGAACGACCAACGGACTCTTTGGCGAACGTGAGATCCTTCGCTTCGCTCAGGATGACAAATTAGCATCCCGCAGCACCATGTCCGCCGCCTTCTCGCCGATCATGATCGAGGGCGCGTTGGTGTTGCCGGAGGTCAGCGTCGGCATGATCGAGGCGTCGGCGATCCTCAGCCCCTCGATCCCATGCACGCGCAGCCGTGCATCGACCACGGCCATCGCATCCGAGCCCATCTTGCACGTGCCGACCGGGTGATAGGTCGTCTCGGCGGCGCGGCGAACCCAGTCGAGGATCTCGTCGTCGCTGTTGCCGCCCGGTCCCGGCGCGATCTCGGCGACCTGCAGCGGCGCCATGGCCGGCGCCGTCATGATGGCGCGGGCGATGCGCACGGCGCGCACGGTCAGCTCGCCGTCGACCGGCGCCGACAGGAAATTGTAGCGGATCTCCGGCGGCCGCTTGGGATCGGTCGAGACGATGTGGATGGTGCCCTTGCTCTCGGGCCGCATCGGATGGGCGTAGCAGGAGATGCCCGACTGCCGGGCGATCCGCGGCCCGCGCGGCCCGGCTTCGGTGAACATCGGGACCCAGCCCAGCAGCAGGTCGGGCGCCTCGAGCCCGTCGCGCGAGCGCACGAAGGCGCGCAGCGGCGCGCCGACCATCGACAGGAGACTGTCGCGGTTCAGCGCCCAGCGCAGCGCCTGGTGCACGAGGCCGAGGCCGCGCCCGCGATCGTTGAAGGTGATGCCGCGCGTGCCGATGGTCCATCGCGTGCGGGGCGCATAGTGCTCGCGCAGGTTCTCGCCGACGCCCGGCAGCGCATGCCGCACCTCGATGCCGAGCGCGCGCAGCCGGTCCGGCTGGCCGATGCCCGACAGTTCGAGGAGCTGCGGCGAGTTGATCGAACCGCCGCTGACCACGACGGCGCGGGCCGCCCGTGCCTCGCGCGAACCGCCACCCACCGAATAGCGCACGCCGGTGCAGCGTTTGCCGTCGAGCAGGAGCGATTCGGCCAGCGCGCCGGTCTCGATCCGCAGGTTGGGGCGCCGCTTGGCCGGATCGAGGTAGCAGCGGGCCGTGCTCATGCGCCAGCCCGAGGCGATGGTGGCCTGGCTCATGGCGATGCCGTCCTGCTTCGCCCCGTTGTAATCGGGATTGTGCGGGATCCCGACTTCGCCGGCCGCCTTGATCACCGTGGCGTAGAGCGGACTGGCCGGGGCGGGATTGGTCACCTTCAGCGGGCCGGAGCGGCCGCGAAAGCGCTCGTCGCCTTCCTCGTAGCTCTCCATGCGCTTGAAGAAGGGGAGGACGTCCTCGTAGGCCCAGCCCTGGTTGCCCATCTGCGCCCAGGTGTCGAAGTCCTGTGCCTGGCCGCGCACGAAGGCGAGGCCGTTGATGGCGCTCGAGCCGCCGAGCAGTTTTCCGCGCGGTACCGGGATGCGGCGGCCGTTGGTGCTGGGCTCGGGCTCGGAACTGTAGAGCCAGTTGACGGAAGGGTTGGTGATCAACCGCGAATAGCCGACGGGAATGCGGGTCCAGGGATGGCCGGCGGGCCCGGCTTCCAGCAGCAGCACGTTGTGGCGCGGGTCGGCCGACAGCCTGTTGGCGACGACGGCGCCCGCCGAACCGGCGCCGACGACGATAAAGTCGTATTCCATTGCGGCCAGTATGGCGCGCGGCTGCTCCGCCTGTCGACTGCCGCGACGATGGCCCGGCTTTACGCGGGCCGATGTTTGGGCATGATGCGGCCCCCGACAACCTCGAAGGAAAAAGCCATGCGTGGTGTCTCCCTCCTGCTTCCCCTCGGCCTTTCCCTCGCCTGTGCCGCCGGCATCGCGGTCGCCCAGCCGGCCGGGCCGGACATGACGGGCACCTGGACGGGAACCAACAGGAGCATCGTGAGCGGCCTGCCGGCTCACTTTCCGGTGACCGCGCCGTCGGTGATCGTCGACGGCAACCGCCTGCTCGAACTGAAGATCACGGTGAAGATCGACGGCCAGGACGAGGGCCGCTTCTGGGGAACGCTGTCCTCGGAATCGAAGGCCGAGCCGATCATCGGCGTCATCGGTGCGGACGGAAAGCGCGTGCGCATGATCGGACAGGGCGGTTCGGCCATCGAAGGCACGTTGCTGGACGACGGCTCGCTCGAACTCTTCTATACCGAGAACCGCGCCGGCGTTTCCGTCGCCGCCACCAACGTGCTGAAGAAAGCGAAATAGGACTCCCCTCGATGATCTCACGGAGAAGCATGCTGGCGGGCGGCCTCGCCCTGCCGGCGCTGGCCGGCTGCGGCGGCCAGCCGACGACCCAGCCGACGGCCTCCACGTCGGGCCAGACACGGCCCGGCCTCGATGCGGTGATCGACATCAGCCACAACGTGAAGGTCACCAGCTTCGCTGCGGTCCGCCGCAGCAACATCCTGGCCGTCATCCACAAGGTGAGCGAAGGCGGCGACTGGCTCGATCCGTCCTACACGCCGCGACGGCGCCAGGCCGAGGCGGCCGGCCTCCTGTGGGGCGGCTACCATTTCGGCACGCGCCAGTTTTCCGGCGAGCAGCAGGCGGCCTCGTTCCTGTCGGCCTGCCAGCCCGGTCCGCAGACCGTGATGGCGCTCGACCTCGAACCGAACGACGCCAACCCGCGCAACACGATGCGGCTCGACCAGGCCGAGGCCTTCGTGCTGGCCGTGGAGAAGGCCACCGGCCGGCTGCCGATGCTCTATAGCCATCCCGCCTGGGCCGACGGCGAGATCTACGGCCGCCGCCGCATCAGCCTCGGCGCCAGCATCCGTCCGGGCTCGCTCCTGGCGCGCTGCGAACTGTGGCTGGCCGACTATCGCGAGACGCCGCGGCTTCCCGTGGCCTGGGCGACCCGCGGCTGGAAGCTCTGGCAGTACGTCGCCGACGAGACCTCGCAGAACTTCGCCTTCGGCAGCGAACCGCGCCACGTCGAGGGCGTCGGCCACTGTGATCGCAACATGTACAACGGCGACGCCGCGAGCCTGAACCGGTGGTGGAAGAACGGCGGGCGGGGTTAGTTGACTGTCGTCCTGAGCGCAGCGAAGGACCTCACCGATCGAGTGAAGGACTCCCTTGCGGGCGGGAGATCCTTCGCTGCGCTCAGGATGACAAGACGGAGATTCACCGCGCCGCCAGCGCCTCGAAGGCCTTTCGGGTCGCTTCCAGCGCGAAGTCGATGTCGGCTTCGGTATGGGCGGTCGACAGGAACATGTTGTGGCGCGGGTGCAGGTAGGCGCCGTGCTTCAGCGCCTCCAGGGTGAAGAAGTTGCCCTTCTCGCAGTCGGGATCGTTGTCGAACAGCACCGTCGGCATCTGCGGCGGGCCGCTCTGGCGCACGCCGATGCCGAACTCGGCCGACTGGGCCGCAATGCCGTCACGCAGCCGCTGGCCCATCTCGCGCATCCGCGTCGGCCCGTCGACACTCTCCAGTACGTCGAGCGTCGCCAGCGCCGCGGCCATCGATACGGCGCTGCACCAGAACGAGCCGGTGACGTAGAGCTTGGACGCGGCCTCGCGGTAGCGGTCGTTGCCGGTGACGGCGGCGAGCGCATGGCCGTTGGCGATCGCCTTGCTCCACGCGCTGAGGTCGGGCTGCACGCCAACCAGGTCCCAGCTGCCGCGCAGGGTGAGGCGGAAGCCGGCGCGCACGTCATCGACGATCAGCGCGGCATCGCTGGCGTCGCACAGTTCGCGCGCGCGGCGGGCGAAGGCCGCGTCCGGCATCTCCTGGTCCTTGCCGAAATCGTGCTTGAAGGCGGAGACGATGATGCCGGCCAGGTCGTCGCCGGCGCGCTGCACGGCGCTCTCGAGGCTGCCGGTGTCGTTGTATTTGTAGGTCAGCATGTGGGCGCGATCTTCCGGCGTCACGCCGTACGGGTTCGGCGAGCACCACGGGATGGCGCCGTGATAGGCGCCCTCGGCCACCAGGATCTTGCGCTTGCCCGAGGCGGCGCGCGCCAGCGTCACGCAGGTCGTCGTCGCATCGGTGCCGTTCTTGCCGAACAGCGCCCAGTCGGCGTGCGGGATCAGCCCGACCAGCCGCTCGGCCAGCTCGACCAGCCGCTCCGACGGGCCGTTCAGGCAATCGCCCGCCGCCGTCTGGCGCGCGACCGCTTCGGCCACGACCGGGTTGCCGTGGCCGACCACGATCGGGCCCCAGCTGCACATGAAGTCGACATAGCGCTTGCCGTTCACGTCCCACAGGTGACAGCCCTCGCCGCGTTCGAAGAACTGCGGATAGCCCTCGGGCAGCCGGTCGCTGCGCAGGTGCCCGTACATGCCGCCCGGAATGACCTGCTGGGCGCGCTGCCTGAGTTTCTGGTCGGCTGTGAGGCTCATCGGACGGGCTCCGTTACGCTGTGAACTGGCCTATATATACCGCACACAAGAGTTTTGGGGGGGGAACAATGGATCTCAAGAGCAAAGTGGCCGTCGTCACCGGCGGCAATGGCGGGCTGGGCCAGCGCATCTGTCACGCGCTGGCGGCAGAGGGCTGCCACATCGCCGTCGTCTACGCCAAGAGCAAGGACCAGGCCGAGGGCGTGGCGCGCGATCTCGAACGCCACCAGGTCACCGCCGCGACCTTCGCCTGCGACGTGACGCAGCGCGACCAGGTCGACCGGCTGGTCGACGACGTGGTGAAGCGCTTCGGCCGGCTCGACATCCTCGTGAACGACGCGGCCTACAACAAGTCGATCCCCTTCACCGATCTCGACGGCCTGACCTACGAGGAATGGACGAAGATCATCGACATCAACCTGACCGGCCCGATGCTGCTCACCAAGGCCGTCGGCCCGGTGATGAAGCGCCAGGGCGAAGGCCGCATCGTCAACATCGCCTCGGTCGCGGGGCTGGGCCCCACCGGCTCCTCGATCGCCTACGCCGTCTCGAAGGCGGGCCTGATCCATCTCACCAAATGCATGGCCGTGGCGCTGGCGCCCGAGGTGCTGGTGAACTGCGTCGCCCCCGGCCTGCTTGAAGGCACCCGCGCGACGGCGAACCTGCGCCCCGAGGTCGTCGCGAAGAACGCCAGCGCCTCGCTGTTGGGCAAGCCCGCCGACAAGGACGACTGCGCCGACCAGGTCGTCACGATGTGCCGGACCAACAGCACGACCGGCCAGACGCTGGTGATCGATTCGGGGCGGGTGTTTCACTGAAGGGAGACGACCACACGACCTCATCCTGAGGAGGCCCGAAGGGCCGTCTCGAAGGATGGGCAATAGGCGCGGTGCTCGTGCCCATGCTTCGAGACGCGCTCCTGCGGAG
>CAIYWM010000919.1 GCA_903929895.1 uncultured Alphaproteobacteria bacterium | reverse complement strand
TCGGCCTGCCCATCCACTTCGGCTTCGTGGGCATGACGCGGAAATCCTATCCGCTCAACACGCTGACGCCCGCGGTCGGCGACGCCAGCACCAATACGCCGGAATACAAGGCGTTCCTGGTCGACGTGAAGAAAACCACCCCGCCGGCTTCGCAGCCGGCCGTTGCCTGATCGGGGAGGGTGAGATGTCCGTAATGCAAGCCCTCGATCTCCGCCGCCGGTCCGCCTCCAGCGTGCCGCCGCCGGCCGCCGGCAAGCCGGCAGCCGTGCCGGTTGCCAAGCTGATCGACGTCAGCAAGTGCATCGGCTGCAAGGCCTGCCAGACCGCCTGTCTGGAATGGAACCAGCTCGACCAGCCGATCGGCTACACCGACGGCACCTACAACAATCCGACCGACCTCACGACCGCCTCGTGGACCGTGATGCGCTACACGGAGTACGAGCACGGCGACGACCTGGAATGGCTGATCCGCAAGGACGGCTGCATGCACTGCGACGATCCGGGCTGCCTCAAGGCCTGCCCGGCGCCCGGCGCCATCGTCCAGTACACCAATGGCATCGTCGATTTCATCTCCGACAACTGCATCGGCTGCGGCTACTGCGTGAAGGGGTGCCCCTTCAACATCCCGCGTATCTCGCAGGTCACCAGCAAGGCCTACAAGTGCACGCTCTGCTCCGACCGGGTGGTGGTCGGCCAGGCGCCGGCCTGCGCCAAGGCGTGTCCGACCCAGGCGATCTACTTCGGCACCAAGGAAGACATGATCGCCCATGCCGGCAAGCGCATCACCGACCTGAAGTCGCGCGGCTACCAGAATGCCGGCCTCTACAATCCGCCGGGCGTGAACGGCACGCATGTCATGTACGTGCTGCAGCATGCCGACAAGCCGTCGCTCTATGCCGGCCTGCCGGACAACCCGCACATCAGCCCGCTCGTCGGCGTCTGGAAGGGCGTGATGAAGCCGCTGTCTCTCGCGGCGATCGCCTTTGCCGGTGCCTTCGGCCTCATGCACTACGTCACCAAGGGACCCAACAAGGTCACCGAGCATGACGAGGAGAAGGCCGCCGAGGTTGCCGGGAGTGAGAAGGCATGACTGCGCATACCAAGCCGGTAAGCCGCTACACGACAGCCGCCCGCATCAATCACTGGATCACGGCGGTGTCGCTGATCCTGCTTGCACTCAGCGGCATGGCCCTGTTCCATCCCTCTCTCTATTTCCTCACCTACCTGTTCGGTGGCGGCCAGATCACGCGCATCATCCATCCGTGGATCGGCGTCGTCCTGGGCATCAGCTTCCTCGGGCTGTTCCTGCGCTTCTTCATGCTCAACCTGTGGAACCGTGACGACACGGTCTGGATGAAGAACGTGGGATCGGTGATCAACAACAAGGAAGAGGGCCTGCCCGAACTCGGCAAGTACAATGCCGGTCAGAAGCTCGTCTTCTGGGGGCAGTCGATCCTGATCCTGCTGCTGCTCGGCAGCGGCTTCGTGCTGTGGGACACCTACTTCTTCTCCTACACGACGATCGACCAGAAGCGGCTGTCGGCGGTGGTCCACGCGCTCGCTGCCATCGGCGCCATCCTGATCTGGATCGTGCATGTCTATGCCGCCATCTGGGTCAAGGGCACGATGAGCGCGATGACCCGCGGCTCGGTCAGCGGCGGCTGGGCCTGGAAGCATCATCGCAAGTGGTTCCGCCAGGAAGTCGGCAAGCCCTGAGCTCCGGTCCCGAGAGTCCCACGTCTGCGTTCGGCGATAACATCCTCGGTGCGGCCGCCGAGGGTGAGCGCATACGCCTGCCCGATCTGTCGACGGTCTTCGAAAACCGGGCCGCCCGTCTTCGGGCGCTGGCGCCCGGCCACGATCTCGAAGGTTTCCTGCGCCTCATCGCGGCTCTGGTGACGGCGCAGCACCAGGCGTTGGCGGGGCTGCCGCCGGGTTCGATGCCTGGAGCCTCCGAGATCGGCAAGGCGCGGCTGGTGCAGCGCGCGCCGCTCGATCCCTCGATCTGGTCGCGCGACGAGAGCTGGCGGGTGGCGCTGTCGCGCATCCTGGAGACGATCGACCTCGAGGTTCTGCCGGACTCGGCACGGGTCGCCCGCGAGGCGCTCATGCAAGCGAACAAGGCTTCGCTCGAATCGCTCGCGGACCGCTATCTCGGCGGGGACGTCGCGGTTGGGGAAGCCGCCCAGGCCGTCTTCGTGGCGGCCGCCCTTCAGGTTGCGTGGACGCGCATGGCGGCGTTGCTCGACGCCGGCGATCTGGCCCGCGAGACCGAAGGCGGCGACTGCCCGGCCTGCGGTTCGCCGCCTGTAGCGGGGCTGATCTCGCCCGGCGGCACGAAGTTCGGGCACCGGCACCTGCATTGTTCGCTGTGCGCCACCTCGTGGCGCTACACGCGGGTGCGCTGCGTGCATTGCGGCAGCACCGACGGGATCTCGTTCCGCAACCTAGCCGGCACGGCCTATCTCCGGGCCGAGTGCTGCGAGGCCTGCCAGGGTTATTCGAAGGTCTTCTATCTCGAAAAGGCCCGCGCCCTCGAACCGTTGGCCGACGATCTGGCCTCGCTCGGCCTCGACGTCCTTGTGGGCGAGGAGGGCTTCGCGCGCGTGCCCAATCCGTTCGTGCTGGGCATGATGGAGCCGCCGGAGAAGTGATTGATCGGCCGTTGGGCCTGAGCCATGTTGACCCTCGGCGGACAGGACGTCCGCCCTCTCTCTGGTAGGAACAATCCCGTGTCGCGTGCCGACCGCGCCGATGGCGCCTCCGAAATCC
This sequence comes from uncultured Alphaproteobacteria bacterium, assembly GCA_903929895.1. Classification (GTDB taxonomy): domain Bacteria; phylum Pseudomonadota; class Alphaproteobacteria; order Reyranellales; family Reyranellaceae; genus Reyranella. Next base: position 1,722 of record CAIYWM010000919.1, on the reverse strand, counting down.
GCCCGCTGTCGATCGATCGCATGGCCTCCTGGCCGACCGTCGCCCCCTTGATCGAGCGCGCCGGCCGCCCGCTCGTCATCGAAGCGCTCCGCGCATGGGTCGACGAACGACGGGGAACGCCCGAGGTCGCCGACGAAGCCGCGTGTGTCCCATGGTGCACGGCGCGTCTGGCTGCGTTCCTGCGGCCCTCGCAGCGCCGCGTGTTCAACCTCACGGGCACCGTCCTGCACACCAATCTCGGCCGCGCCGTCCTGGCCGAGGAGGCCATTGCCGCGGCGGTCGAGGCGATGCGCTCGCCGACCACGCTCGAATACGATCTGGGAGGCGGCGCGCGCGGCGAACGCGACGATCACATCGCGCCGTGGCTCTGCCGCCTGACCGGCGCCGAGGCGGCGACGGCCGTCAACAACAATGCCGCCGCGGTGCTGCTGGTGCTGAGCGAGCTTGCCGCCGGCCGCGAGGTCATCGTGTCGCGCGGCGAGCTGATCGAGATCGGCGGGGCCTTCCGCATTCCCGACATCATGGCGCGCGCCGGCTGCCGGCTGGTCGAGGTCGGCACGACCAACCGCACCCATCTCAAGGACTACGCGGCGGCAATCGGGCCGGACACGGCCGCGATCATGAAGGTCCATCCGTCGAACTATGCGATCCAGGGATTCACCAAGTCGGTTGCGGCCGCCGAACTCGTGCCGCTGGCGCGCGAGAAGGGCGTGGTGCTGATCGAGGATCTCGGCAGCGGCACCCTGGCCGATCTCGAGACCTGGGGCCTGCCGCACGAGCCGACGGCGCGCGAAGCCGTCGCGTCCGGCGTCGATGTCGTTACCTTCTCCGGCGACAAGCTCTTGGGCGGGCCGCAGGCCGGGCTCGTGGTCGGCCGCAAGCCGCTGATCCAGCGCATCGCGCGCAACCAGATGAAGCGGGCGCTGCGCCTCGACAAGGTCCGCCTGGCCGCTCTCGAGGCGACACTGCGGCTCTACGGCGATCCCGAACGCCTGGCCCAACGTCTGCCGACCATACGCGCGCTGGCGCGGCCGGCCGCCGAGATCCGCGCGGTGGCGGAACGGCTGCTGCCGGCCGTACAGGCGGCATTGGGTGGCAGAGCGCAGGTGAGCGTGGCGGAGGTGCGGGGGCAGATCGGTTCGGGCGCGCTCCCCGTCGACCTGTTGCCATCTTTCGCGATTGCGATCAGCGCCAAGGGCCTGGACAGGATGGCGGACCTTTTTCGCCGCCTGCCCATTCCCGTGATCGGACGGATCAGCGACGGCACGCTCTACTTCGACCTTCGCACGCTCGACGACGAGCCCGCCTTCGTCGCGCAACTGGACGGACTCCATGTCGTGGCTGGCTAGGTTGCTCGATCGCACGCCGCCGCCGGAGCAGCGGATGGCAGAGGCGCTGGCGGCGTGGACGTCGGGCGACTATGGCGTCGCCCTCGACCTGTGGGCGCCGCTTGCCCATGAAGGGCATGCAAGGGCGCAAAGCAACATGGGCGCGGCCTTCCTGCAGGGCCGCGGTGTCGAACAGGATCATGCCAAGGCGGTCGACTGGCTCCGCCGCGCCGCCGAGCAGGGCGACGCCGGCGGCCAGCGCAATCTCGCTGTCTGCTACTACGAAGGATGGGGCGTGCCGCAGGACCATGCCGAGGCCGCGCGGCTCTATCAGAAGGCCGCACAGCTGGGCGATCCCGAGTCGCAGGACATGCTGTCGTGGATGAAGCTGGTG
>CAIYWM010000918.1 GCA_903929895.1 uncultured Alphaproteobacteria bacterium | reverse complement strand
GGCACCGACCCGACCTTCGTGGCGGCCCAGTTCATCGTCGCGGTGCAGGGCATCGTCGGCCGCAACGTGCCGTCGAGCCAGGCGGCGGTGCTGAGCGTCGGCCATATCGCGGCCGGCACGCCGGGCTCGCCCAACGTCATCCCGTCGGAAGTGCTGATCCGCGGCACCGCCCGCAGCTTCTCGGCCGACGTGCGCAACCTGCTGGAGCGACGGCTGGCCGAAGTCGCGGCGGGCATTGCCCAGGCCGGCGGCTGCGAGGCGATCTCCAAGTATCACCGGCGCTATCCCGCGTTGGTCAATGCCGCGGAGCAGACGGCGGTCGCCGTCGAGGCCGCCGCCCTGACGGTCGGCCGCGAGCATGTCGAGGCGAACACGTCACCGCTGGCCGGCGCCGAGGATTTTGCCTTCATGCTGGAGAAGAAGCCGGGCGCCTACATCATGATCGGCAACGGCGGTGCGGGCGAGGGCGGCTGCCAGAACGTGCATTCGCCGCTCTACGACTTCAACGACCAGATCCTGACGACCGGCGCGGCCTACTGGATGAACCTCGTCCAGCTCGAGCTGGGCGACGCCGCCTAGTCCGGATCAGCCGGCGTGGTCGAAAGACCACCCGGCATCCGGATGGTCCCAGGTGATGCCGTCCTGGACGTGCAGGACGACATGGGTGTCGGCGGCGAAATCGTAGACGGCCGCGCTTTCGTGCATCGTGGCGGCCTGGTCGCTCGCCGGCAGCATTACGCCGTCGGACAGGTCGCTCAGCACGACCAGAGCGTCGTCACCGATCGGGGGCAGAGTGTTCGCGACCGTACCCGGCCCGCCATCGACGAAAATCTCGCCCGGCTCGCCGAACAGCCGGTCGAGCGGCGCCCCGTAGGATACCGTTTCGGCACCGGCGTCAGCCCAGCGCGAGGCTGGTGTGGCGTAGATCGGCAGATGGCTGCGGTCGAATTCGACGAGATCGGCGCCGACGATGAAAAGCGCGTCGGCCGAGCTGTCGGAAGGATCCGAATGGCTCATGGAAAAGTCTTTCGTACTTAAGAATTCAAATAATGCTTCAAATGTAGCAAACAAGCTGTTGAGAATAAAGAGAGAACAGCCAAAACAAGGAATTCTGCGGGTATTGCGGAGCCTTGGGTTAACGGCGCGAGTGGCCTAGGGTGCCGCCGAATTTGAATCATTCGCGTTTGGGGGAATCGATGAACGGAGCTGAAAGTCTGGTCCGCACCTTGGTCAAGGGCGGCGTCGAAGTCTGTTTCGCCAACCCCGGCACCTCGGAAATGCACTTCGTGGGCGCGCTCGACCGGGTCGAGGGCATGCGCTGCGTGCTCGGCCTGTTCGAAGGCGTCTGCTCCGGCGCGGCCGACGGCTATTACCGCATGACCGACAAGCCGGCCTCGACCCTGCTGCATCTCGGTCCCGGCCTCGCCAATGCGGCGGCCAACCTGCACAACGCCAAGAAGGCGGGCTCTGGTGTGGTCAACATCGTGGGCGAGCATGCGCTCTATCACATCAAGTACGACACGCCGCTGACCGCCGACATCGAGGGCATCGCGCGTCCCTTCTCGCACTGGGTCAAGACCTCGCCGACCTCCAAGACGGTGGCGGGTGATGGCGCGCTGGCCATCCAGGCCGCCAACGTGGCGCCGGGCCAGATCGCGACCCTGATTCTGCCGGCCGACACGGCCTGGGGTGAAGCCGACGGCGCGGTCGAGACGCCCGCCGCGCCGGCGCCGGACAAGCCCTCCCAGGAGACGGTCGTGGCCGCGGCCAAGGCGCTCAAGATGCCGGGCGCCATGCTGTTCATCGGCGGCCGCGCGCTGCGGGCCCGTGGCCTCGAACTGGCCGGCAAGATCGCCGCCAAGACCGGCTGCAAGGTCCAGGGCGCCGGTAGCACGGCACGCATCGAGCGTGGCGCCGGCCGCATTCCGG
>CAIYWM010000917.1 GCA_903929895.1 uncultured Alphaproteobacteria bacterium | reverse complement strand
CCTGGAGAACCCAGTTGACGTCCTTGGGGATGGTGGCGGCGATCTCGACGAGGCGCTTGGCGACGTTGGCGAGCTGCTTCTCGCCACCCTCCTGGAGCTTGGCCGAGCCGGAGGGGAAGAGCACTTCCGACTGGAACACGAACCGGTCGCCGACGATTTGCACGTCGCGCTGGCCGCGCAGCGCCTCGCGCAGCTTGCCGAAGAATTCGGAGCGGTAGCGCGCCAGCTCCTCGACCTTGTTGGCGAGGGCACGGTTGAGCTTCTGACCGAGATCGACGATCTGAGCCTGCTGTTCCTTGGCCTTGACGTCGGCGGCGTCGAGGACGGTGCTGAGGCGGGCCAGCTCGTTCTTGAGAGCCGCCAGCTCGGCGGTCAGTCGCACGACGGCGGCCTTCTGCTCGGCGCTGAGTTTCTGCTCTTCCGTCAGATCGCCGAACAGCTTGCCCTTGTCCTGGTTGGCGGCCGCCAGCGAGGCGGCGAGACGCGTGAGTTCCAGCCGCTGGCGCTCGATCTCCTTCTGGAGGTCGCCGGCCTTCGAGGCGGTGGACAGGGCCTCCTTGTTGGCGGTTTCGAGCGAGGCCGCGAGCCGGTCGCGCTCCGCCATCATCGAGGTCAGGCGCTCGGTGAGCTGGTCGCGTTCGATCTTCAGGGTGTCCGACGCGCTGCGCTGGCTGGAGAGATCGGCGGTGAGACGATCGCGCTCGCTTCTCAGCGTATCGGCGGCGCTGCGCTGGGCCGCCAGATCGGCGCCCAGGCGGTCGCGCTCGGCCTGGTTGTCGCGAAGCTGCAGGGTGAGCTTCTCGAGATCCTGTTTCAGGCCGTCGTTGGCCGCCTTCTCGAGCGACAGAACGCTGGCCAGGCTGCCGAGCTGCTTGTTCAGGGCGTCGATCGCACTGTCGCGGGAACTGAGCGTGTCGGTCAGCGTGAACTGCGCGACGCTGAACAGCGACAGCAGGAAGATCAGCACCATCAGCAGGGTCGTCAGCGCGTCGACATAGCCCGGCCAAGTGTAGTCGGCGCTTCCTCCTCCTCGACGGCGGGATGCGGCTGCCATGGCGGTCAGTCGTCGCCCGGCGTCGCGTTGCGCGTCGTGGCGATGGTGCGGGCGAGCAGGCGGAACTCGCCGCGCAGCTCGTCTGCCAGCGCGGTGCGGCTGCGTACGCTTTCGTCGATCAGGCGGGCAAGGCCGGCTTCGAGGTTGCGCTGATGCGCCAGCAAGGCGTCGCTGTCGGCCTCCGGCTTGCGCTCGGTCAGGCGCCCGACGGCGCCGCGCAGTTCGATCGACTGCTCGGCGAGGCGCGCCAGCAGCGCCTGTTGCGAGCGCATGCTCTCGGTCAGCGCCGACAGGCGCTCGACCAGGGCGGCGTTGGCGGCGGCCGCCTGCTCGCGGCCCTCCTCGCTGCGCCGCAGCGTACGTGTGAGATCATCGAGACCGTCGGCGGTACGCTCCAGCAGGGCCTCGACATAGGCCGAGACGCCCTGTTCACCTTCCGTCTGGAGGGTGCCGCTCGAGAGCCGCGTGGCGCCCGCCAGCCATTCCTCGAGCTCGGTGTGGAAGCGGCCCTGGGCCTGGCTCGCCTGCAGTTCGAGGAAGCCCAGCACGAGCGAGCCCGAGAGGCCGAACAGCGAGGCGCCGAAGGCGGTGGACATGCCCTTGAGCGGTCCCTCGATACCCTGCTTCAGCTTGGCGAATATCTGCACCGCATCGCCGCCGGTGACCTGCATGCCGACGATGGCGTCGGCGACGGCGCCGATCGTCTCGAGCAGGCCCCAGAAGGTGCCGAGCAGGCCGAGGAAGATCAGCAGGCCGATCATGTAGCGGCTGAGCTCGCGCCGCTCGTCGAGACGGCTGGCGATGCCGTCGAGCATGGCCCGCGTCGCCGTGGGCGACAGGCGGAAATTGTCCTGACGGTCGCCCATCATGGCGGCCATCGGCGCCATCAGGTCGATGGACTCGGTCTCGAGCAGCGGGGCGCCGGGCTCGCGATGCTGGAAGCGTCGCAGCCACCGCACTTCGGGCCACAGGGACAAGACCTGGCGCATCACGAAGAAGATGCCGATCGCGAGGACACCCAGGATGACGCTGTTGAGGATCGGCGTGTTCAGGAACACGCGCAGCAGGTCGTGGTGGAGGAGGTAGGCGATGCAGGCCACGACCGCGAGGAACAGCAGCATGCGAATGAGATACGGAAGCGGATTACTCATACTGTCTCCCGATGCCTGCCGGGCGCTCGCGGGATCATGTGCTGGGCACCAGGATCTCCACACGCTCCCCGCCGCCGCCCACGATGGACGCGATTTCGATCCTGGATCGGACGCCCTTGTCGATCAGGTAGTTCCGCACGATCAGCGCTCGGGCCAGCGAGACTTTGCGGCTGTCCGGATCGCTGTTTTCGGAGACGCTGCGCAACTCGACCTGTCGCAACGTACGGTCGGCGATGTCCTTGGCGAGGCGATCGAGCTCGGCCTTGGATGCATCTGAAAGGTCGGTCGACCGGGCGGTGTAGACCAGAGTGACGGCCACGCTGCTGCGCGCCGGCGGAACGGGCGCCGGCGCCACGGCCGCCATCTGGCGCTGCTCGGCCGCGGGCGCTGCAGCTGCTGGCGGCGCCGGAGCGGGCGTT
>CAIYWM010000916.1 GCA_903929895.1 uncultured Alphaproteobacteria bacterium | reverse complement strand
AGCGCGTCGACATCGTCGACATGGATGCTCACGGCGGCATGGCCGGGCGGGCGCGGTGCGTGCGAGGCTGCGATCAGGTGCAGCGAGACCTCTCCCGAGCACAGGCCGACAAAGAAGGTCGGCGCGCCGTACTCGAAGGCGATGTCGAAGCCGACACAGTCGCGGTAGTAGGCGAGGCTCGCGGCCACGTCCTTGACGGTGAAGACAGTGGTGCTGCCGCGCATCATTTCGTTTGCCCCTTGGTCACGTGCTTCTGGAAGGCGAGGAGGGCGCTGGAGGGGAGCATGTCCCGGCGGCGCACGAAGACGGTCTGCACCCGTGCCTCGGCTACGGGCAGACGGTGCGCGCGAACCTGTCCGCCGCGCCATGTCGGCCCGATCAGGGCGCGGGGCATCAGCGTGATGCCGAGTCCGGCGGCCACGGCGCCCAGGATCGCTTCCAGCGTACCGAACTCCAGCCGCCTCAGACCGACGACTCCGCGCCGTGCCAGCAGCTCCTCCAGCCGCTGGCGGTAGGAGCAACCGGCCCGCAGGATGATGAGGCGCAGGTCGGGTCGCCGCAGCGCCGCCGCCAGCGTCGTCTCCGTCGGCGCGCTGAGCAGGGCGAGCTCCTCGCTGAAGGCCGGCTTCGAGACGAGCTGGGGATGTGCGACCGGCCCGCAGACGAAGGCGCCCTCCAGTTCGCGGCCCAGCACACGCTCGACCATTTCCGCCGTTGTGCCGGTCCGCAGCACGAGGTCGACCCCGCGATGGGCCTGCACATAGGAGGCGAGCAGGGGAGAGAGCCGCAGCGCGGCCGTGGTCTCCAGCGAGCCTATGGTCAGCGTTCCGCGCGGCGCGCCATCGTCGCGCGCGGCCCGCAAGGCCTCGTCGAGCAGCGCGTCGACCTTCGTGGCATAGGGCATCAGCCTCTCGCCGGCCTGCGTCAGGCGGGCACCGGCCCGGCTGCGCTCGAACAGCGAGACGCCCAGCGCTCCCTCCAGGCGCCGCACGCGCTGCGTCACGTTGGACTGGACGGTGTTCAGTTCGCGGGCCGCGCGGCCCATGCCGCCGAGTCGCGCGACGGCTTCGAAGGTGGCGAGATCCCTGGCATCCATGCCATCAGAATATCAGATGAGTGAGATTAGTATAAATCGCTGATTGGAATGCCTGCCGAGGGCCTAGACTGGCAGCACAACAAGGAGAGAACAGCCATGCAATGGCAGGACCGCCGCCTTCTCGACCTCTTCGGGATCGATCACCCCATCCTCCAGGCGCCGATGGCGGGCGTGACGTCGCCGCAGATGGCGATCGCGGCGTCCGAGGCCGGCGCGCTGGGATCCATTGCCGGCGCGATGCTGAGCCTGGATGGCCTGCGCCAGGAATTCCAGATGGTGAAGCAGGGAACGTCGCGGCCGTTCAACGTGAACTTCTTCGTGCACAAGCCGCCGACGGTCGACGCTGCGCGCGACGCGGCCTGGCGCCGGAAGCTCGCGGGCTATTACAGCGAGCTGGGCGTGGCTCCCGGGGCCAAGGGTCCGTCGCGCGCCGCCTTCGACGCCGCGGCCTGCGATCTGGTGCTCGAATTCAAGCCCAGGGTCGCGAGCTTCCACTTCGGCCTGCCCGACAAGGCGCTGATGCAGCGCCTGAAGGCGGCTGAAATCCTGGTCATCGCCTCGGCAACGACGGCCGAGGAGGCACGCTGGCTGGAGGGCGAGGGGGTCGATGCCGTCATCGCACAGGGCGCGGAGGCCGGCGGGCATCGCGGCATGTTCCTCGTGGACGACGTCACGCGTCAGGCCGGAACGATGGCGCTGGTACCCCAGGTCGTGGACGCGGTGAAAGTGCCGGTGATCGCCGCCGGCGGCATCGGTGATGGCCGCGGCATTGCGGCGGCCCTGGCGCTGGGGGCGGCCGGCGCACAGATCGGTACGGCTTTCATGCTGACCCCCGAGGCCAAGACCGTGGCTCTGCATCGTGCGGCGCTGAAGAAGGCCAACGACAACAGCACGACCCTCACCAACGTGTTCACCGGTCGTCCCGCACGCGGCATCGTGAACCGCATCGTGAGCGAGGCGGGACCGATGAGCGCGGAGGCGCCGGCCTTTCCGTTGGCCGCGGAGGCGACCCAGCCGCTGCGCGGGCCGGCCGAGGCCAAGGGCTCCACCGACTTCACGCCGCTGTGGAGCGGCCAGGCCCCGACGCTGGCGCGCGAGATGCCGGCCGGCGAACTGGTGAAGACGATGGTGCGCGAGACCGAGGCCGTTCTCGGCCGCATACGTGGATGACGGCGCCGAGGTCATCCACCTCTCGACGGTCGTCTGCCCCTTCGTGATGCGGCAGACGACTCTGCGGCCTGCGCGGTGCGTACGTGACTGCGGATCAGCTTCATGAAGGCGCGGGCCGCCGGCAGCAGACTCCTCTCTCTCTTCCAGGCCACGCCCATTTCGACGGAGGGCAGCCTTCTCAGCCATGGCAGATGCAGCAGCGCGAAGCGGCTGGCGGCAATGCCCTCGGCGATCTGTGTCGGATGGCCGAGACTGATCGCGTCTGTTGCCGCCACGATGTCGCTGGCGCTGCGGAAGGACGACACGGCGATCGACGGCAGGACTCCGCCGCCACGTTCGTCGATCCTCATGCCGCTGTCGATGTCGGCGATGAAGGCGATGCGCGACACGGATATGCCGGGCATCACGAACGGGTAGTTGCGCAGGTCGTCCGGCTTCGGATTGGGCATCGCCAGAAGCGGATGTCCGGCGCGGCAGAAGTAGACGCCCTGGAGCACGCCCAGACTCTCGACGCGGAGCGACGGCATGTCCCGCAAGGCGAGAATGTCAGCCACGGCGAAGTCCGCCTGGTCGGACATCAGGGACGACAGCGCCGCCGTCCACTCGCGCTCCAGGATTTCGAGACGAATCGACGGATTGGCCTTGATCAGTTCGATTGCCGCCGGCTGGACCGCGATGTCATCGATGTAGGCGCCGGCAACGACGCGCAACCGCCCGCCGCGACCGTCTCGCACGAGTTCCAGGCGATTCGACAGGACCTCGGCGCGGGCGACGAGTTCCTCGGCCATCCAGATCACCTCCTCGCCCGCCGGCGTCGCCACCACGTCACGGTTCGAGCGCTCGAAAACCCTCAGGCCGAGCTGCTTCTCGAGGGCTGCGATGTTCCGGCTGAGGGTCGGCTGGCTGATCTTCAGGATCGCGGCGGCCTGTCCGAAGTGCCGATGCCGCGCGAGCACGACGGCGAAGTGCAGCATCTTGAGATCAAGGCTCATTCTAAAACTGTATCGTTGTCTGCGTTGTTT
>CAIYWM010000915.1 GCA_903929895.1 uncultured Alphaproteobacteria bacterium | reverse complement strand
TCTCCATGGTGCTGCTGGCGATCCTGGCGGCGCTGTCCCATCCACCGCTCTGGCTCGCGGTGACGCTGCTGATCGCCTTCTGCTTCTTCTGCGCCTACGGCACGGTGATCGTGGCGCAGGGCCGCGCACTGTTTCCCGACCGGCTGGCCGGCCGCGGCGTCACCACCGTGAACATGGCGCAATGCCTGGGTCTTGCCGTGCTGCCAGCCGGCGCGGGCTACGTCGTCGAGGCCTTCGGGGCCGGCGACACGGCCTATCGCTGGGTGTTCGGCACCTTGGCCGCCGGTCTCGTGCTGGGCTCGTTCGCCTATGTGCGGGCGCGAGACAGTTTTACGGCATAAGCCGTCCTACTTCGTTGCTTCCTTGAGATAGGCGACGAGGTCGGCGAGTTGGCCGGCGTTCTTCACGCCATTGTAGAGCATCTTGGTGCCGGGCACCTTGCCCTTGGGATCGCGGTTGTAGTCGGCGAGCGTGGTCTCGTCCCAGACGATGCCCGAATTCTTCATCGCATCGGAATAGGCATAGCCCGCGCTGATGCCGGCCTTGCGGCCGAACAGCCCGTGCAGGTTGGGACCCGTCACCTGTGCGCCGTCCTTTTCCACCGTGTGGCAGGACTTGCACTGGGTATTGAAGACGCGCTGTCCCTTCGCGGCCTCTCCCGATTGCGCGGCGGCGGGGCCGACCGCAGTCGCCATTCCGGCGACGATCACAGCGGCGGCAGTGATCCAGTTCTTCATCACGCTACTCCTGATGCTTCCGGCAGAAGATGCCTTATATCGGAAAGATGCAGCAAAGCCTGTTCGATGCAGATGGCGGAAAGGAGGCGCTGGCACCCGGCGCCACGGTGCTGCGCGGATTCGCACGAAAGCGTGATGTCGTACTGCTGGCGGCGATCGAGGCAATCGCCGCTCACGCGCCGTTCCGGCACATGGTGACGCCCGGCGGCTTCGAGATGTCGGTGGCGATGACCAATTGCGGCGCGGCCGGCTGGGTCACGGACCGGTCGGGTTACCGCTATCAGGCGCACGACCCGCAAGGCGGCGCGCCGTGGCCCGCGATGCCACCCGGGTTTCTCGCGCTGGCCGACGAAGCCGCGACCGCGGCCGGATTCGCTAACTTCGTTCCCGATGCCTGCCTGATCAACCGCTACGAGCCCGGCGCGAAACTCTCGCTGCACCAGGACAAGGACGAGGCCGACTACGCGCATCCCATCGTGTCGGTCTCGCTCGGCCTGCCCGCCACTTTCCAGTTCGGCGGACCGAAGCGCGCCGATCCCGTCCGGAAGGTCAAGCTGGAGCATGGTGACGTGGTCGTCTGGGGCGGCCCGTCTCGCCTGTTCCATCACGGCGTCCTGACATTGAAAAGCGGCGAGCATCCGCTGACCGGACGCCGCCGCTTCAACCTCACGCTTCGAAGAGCGCTGTAGAAAGCGCTCGACCAAGTCACCAGCCTCACCCTGAGGAGCGCCCGCGGGGCGCGTCTCGAAGGGTCGGCTACGGTCTCGGTGTTGCCCACCCTTCGAGACGCCTCGCTTTGCGAGGCTCCTCAGGGTGAGGACTTTATGTACGGCCGGACGCTCACTCCGGCTTGATGTTCTGTTCCTTGATCAGCGTCGTCCAGCGCTTCTCTTCCTTGCCGAGGAAGGTCTTGAACTCGGCTGGTGTCGAGGCGCGGATCTCGACGCCCTGCGGCTTGAAGCGCTCGATCATCTCGGGCTCGGCCGCGATCTTGGCGATTGCCTTCTGCAGCTTGTCGACGATCGCCTTGGGCGTGCCGGCCGGCACCACCATGCCCTGCCAGAACACCGCCTCGAAGTCGGGCAGGCCCGCCGCCTCGACCACGGTCGGGATGTCGGGGAAGGCGGGCGAACGCTTGAGGCTCGAGATGGCGATGGCGCGGGTGCGGCCCGTCGCCAGGATCGGCTTGGCCTCGAGGGCGGCCGAGAACATCATCTGGGCCTGGCCCGAGGCCACGTCCTGCCCCGCCTGAGCGCCGCCCTTGTAGGGAACGTGCGTGATGTTGAGGCCGGCCTGCGCCTTCAGCAGTTCGGCGGCGAGATGGTTGGTGGCGCCGATGCCCGAGCTCGCGATGTTGAACTTGCCGGGGTTGGCTTTCACGTAGGCGATCAGCTCGGCCATGTTCTTGGCCGGGAACTCCGAGTTCACGTGCAGGATGAAGGGTGTGAAGGACATCAGCGACACGAGCTCGAAGCTCTGGTTGGGGTCGTACTGGACCTGGCCCGTGAGCGTCGGGTTGATGATCAGCGACGTACCGGCGGCGTAGATCGTGTAGCCGTCGGGCGCGGCCTTGGCGACGAAGTTGGAGGCCACGGTAGTGGCCGCGCCGGCGCGGTTGTCGACGATGAACGGCTTGCCGAGTTCCGCCGAGAGTTTCTCGGCATAGACGCGGGCCACCGCGTCGTTCACGCCGCCCGGCGGATAGGGCACCACCAGCGAGACCGGCTTCGTCGGCCAATCGGTTTGCGCCGAGGCGGCAAACGGCAGCAGCAGCGCGGCGAGAGCCGACGCCACGAATACGGAACGCTTCATGATTTTTCCTCCCAGGATTTCTCTATTCGGCGACGAAGACGGGCAACGTCACCTCTTTGTTGACCGGCTCGAAGCCGAGCTTCACGCGCCGGCCGATCTTCAACTCGGACTCTGGAATGCCGTGCAGCTGCGCATTGACGCGCACGCCGGCATCCATGTCCACCAGCGCCACGATGTAGGGCGCCGATGCCTTGAAGAAGAAGTTGAACGGGTGATGGCACACCGTCCACGCATGGAGGCTGCCGCCCCGCGGTGCCTCCTTGAATTCGCTCTCCATCGAGAAGCAGTGCGGGCAGACCGGGCGCGGATAGTGCCGGACCTTGCCGCAGGACGAGCAGTACTGCAGCAGGAAGCGTCCTTCGCGCATGCCGTCCCAATAGGGCTGGCTCTCGCGCGTCGGCGTCGGCAGCGGGCGTTCGGGGGCCGGCGCGACCGGTGTCGGTGCCTGGCTCATGCCGCCCTCCGCAGGATCGCGATCGACCCGTCGCCCATGTCACCATAGCCGGTGACGAGGCCGGTCTCGGCCGCCTTCACCTGCGCCCTGCCGGCCTCGCCGCGCAACTGGCGCGTCAGTTCGATCACGTGGTTGAGGCCCACGACGTGGCCCTGGCTCAGCAGCCCGCCATGGGTGTTGATCGGCAGCTCGCCGCCCAACCCGATGCGGCCGTCCATCACGAACGGCCCGCCCTCGCCGGCCTTGCAGAAGCCCAGGATCTCGAGCTGGCGGATCACCGTGAAGGTGAAGCAGTCGTAGATCTCGGCCACGTCGATGTCCTTCGGCCCCACCCCCGCCATCGCGTAGGCGCGCGGCGCCGATTTCACCAGGCCGAACTCCAGGATGTCCGGGCGCTGCGCGATCGACGCGGGCGAATCGGGATGGCCCTCCGCCACGCCGGCGATGGTGACCAGCGGCTTCCTGAGATCCTTCGCGCGATCGGTGGCGCTGATGATGACCGCCGCGCCGCCGTCGCTCTCCAGGCTGCAATCGAACAGGCGGAACGGGTCGGAGATCATGCGCGAGGCGTGGTGATCCTCGACGGTGAGCGGCTTGTTCATCACGACATTGCCGTTGAGGATCGCGTGCTGGCGCGTGACGACGGCCACTTCGGCGAACTGCCGCGCCGTCGTGCCGTAGAGCTCCATGTGGCGGCGCGCGCCCTGGGCATAGAGCTGGGCCGGCGCGAACATGCCGATCGGGAGTTCGAACTCGGCGGCCTGCGCGAACACCGGGAACTGCTGCAGGCGCGTCGAGACGCGCGAGCCGGAGTAGCCCGTGCGGCCGACCGAGATCAGCACGTGCTTGCAGACGCCGGTCGTCACCGCCATCGCCGCCATCTGGATGGCGGCGACGCAGGTGGCACCGCCCATCGGGATGAAGGCCGAGAGCGTGAGATCCTTCAGGCCGAGATTGGCGATGAAGTCCTCGGCGATCGCGCCGCCCGGAAAGTACGGGATGACACCGTCGACGTCGCGCGGATCGATCCCGGCATCGTCGAGCGCCTTTAGACTGGCCTCGAGCTGAAGCGCGAGCCCGCTCTTGGTCGTACCGCGCGTGTAGGCGGTCTCGCCAATGCCGCTCACTGCCGCCTTGTCGCGAAGCGGATGCACCATCTTGATTTCCTCCGGCGCGCATTGTGCCGGAAGCGGCGCATGAGGCAATCAGTCTGCGCGGATATTTCCCGCCTTGATCACTTCCCGCCAGCGCGGCAGTTCCTTGGCGATGAGCGCGGTGTAGCCCGCCGAGCCCAACGTGCCGGGCCGGATGCCGAGCTTATCGAACCGTTCCTTGATCTCGGCGCTTTGCAGGGCGGCGGCGATCTCCACCTCCCACCGCTTGGCGATCTCTGGCGGAATGCCGGCAGGTGCGGAGAAGCCGAACCAGTTGGTCGCCACGACTTCGGGGAATCCCGCCTCGCGAAAGGTCGGCACGTCCGGCAAGGTCGGTGCACGCTGGTCCTCGCTCACCGCCAGCGGCTTCATGCGCTTGGATGCAAAGTAGCCGCTCGCCGTTGGCAGGCTCTCCATCAGCGCGGTGATCTGGCCGCCCATCAGGTCGTTCATCGCCGGCGCCGAGCCGCGATAGGGAATGTGCGTGAGCTGCACCTTGGCTGCGAGTGCCAGCAACTGGCCCACGAGATGGTTCATCGTGCCGTTGCCGCCCGACCCGTAGGTCACCTCGCCCGGCTTGGCGCGGGCCATCTCGATCAGCTCCTTCGCCGAGCCGATCGGCGAGGTGCCGTTCACCGCCAGGACGGTCGGGAAGGTGCCCACCAGATGGATATGCGTGAAATCCGCCAGCGGGTCGTAGGGAACGTCCTTGTAGAGGACGGGCCCGATCCCGTGCGACGCCGCGCTGGAGATCATGACGATATGGGTGTCGCCGCGGGCCTTGGCGACGATGTCGGCCCCCAGCATGCCGCCGGCACCGGGCTTGTTCTCGACGACGATGGGCTGGCCGAGCTTGGTGCCGAAATACTCGGCCAGCGCGCGCGACATGATGTCGGCCGCGCCCGCCGGCGGGAAGTTCACGATCCAGCGGATCGGCTTGGTCGGCCAGTGCGCGGGAGTCACGGTCTGCCCCGCGGCAAGGCTCGGGGAAGCGACGGCGGCGGTGCCTGCAAGCAGGAGATGACGTCGAGAGAGCATGGTTCTTGCTGAGCCTCCGGGGGCCGTCGGGCTGTCAATGGACGACGGCATGGTGCAACATGCGTGCCGGCCGCCGCCGGCGACTGGAGTGATGATGGATTTCGACCTTGTCTTGCGCGATGTGCGGCTCCCCGACAGTACGCCCGATCAACCGACCACGGACATCGGCGTCGTCCAGGGCCGTATCGCGGCGATAGCGCCGAAGCTGGGCGGCAGCGCCCGGGAAGAGTTCAAGGGCAACGGCCGCCTGGTCTGCTCGGGCTTCGTCGATACCCATATCCATCTCGACAAGGCCTGCATCCTCGGCCGCTGCGAACACAATACCAAGCGCATGCCGCACCTCGCCATGGAGCGCGTGTCGGCGGTCAAGCACACGATGACGGTCGAGGATGTGTTCGAGCGCGCCTCGGCCACCATCGAGAAGTGTATCAGCCACGGTGCCACCCGCATGCGGCCCCATTGCGAGGTCGATCCCAAGATCGGGATGCGCGGCTTCGAGGGCGTCAAGGCGCTGGTCGACAAGTACAAGTGGGCGATCGACATCGAACTCTGCGTCATGCCGCAGGAGGGCCTGACCAACAATCCCGGCACCGACGGGCTGATGGTCGAGGCGTTGAAGAACGG
>CAIYWM010000914.1 GCA_903929895.1 uncultured Alphaproteobacteria bacterium | reverse complement strand
GGTATAGCCGTTGGTCGCGATCACGACTTCCCTGCAGGCGATCGGGCCCTTGGCCGTCAGCACGCGCCAGCCGACAGTCGTCTTTTCGATCCGCTCGGCCTCGACGTTGCCGCACAGCACCGCGCCCTGCGTGTGTGCCGCCTCGAGCAGGCCCTTGTAGTAGCGCGCGGGGTGGAGATTGCCGCCGGCCCTGACGTACATGCCGCCGTAGTAATAGTCGGACGCCATCATCTCGCGCACCCGCTCGCGCGGGATCATCTCGGCGCCGACGTTGGCGTACTTGTTGAACATCTCGACCTTGCGCGCCTGGTCGTCGTAGTGCTTGGGCGTCCAGGCGCCGGTGAAGCGGCCGTTGGTGATCAGGCCACAGTCGATCTTCTCGCGATGGATGATGTCGATCAGCGTCTGCAGCGAATCGGCGCCGCTGCCCAGGAACGCCGCCTTGTTGGCCTCGAACTCGGCCTCGACCTTGGGGTTCTTGCCGCCCAGGCCCTTGGCGATGTTGGTGCCGCCCGAGAGCATGCCGCCGTTGCGGGTCGAGGCGCCGATGCCGAACACGCCGCGTTCCAGCACCACGCAGTCGATGCCGTTGCGCCGCAGCTCCAGCGCCGTCGACAGGCCGCCGTAACCCGCCCCCACGATCACCACATCGGTCTTCGCGGGCGGATCGACGCTCAGCGCGTTGTTGGGCGTCCACGCCTCCCACCACCAGGGTTGCGCCTTGAAGGTGGGGTGGAAGATGTCGGCTTTGTTCATGGGCTTGCTCGGGGCCTACTCGAAGTTCTTCGGGTCGAACACAGCGAGGCAGTCTTCGTGCCACCGCCTTGTGTCTAGAAGTCGGTCACCTTCCCATTGAACTGCCAGTCGCCGTAGCGCGTGGGTTCGGGGCCGGGCGGGCCGCCGATCTCCTCGACCTTCTTCGGCTTCTCGGGGACGGGGGGTGTTGCCGGATCGGCCTTGGGCGGCTCCGGCGGGGTGGGCTTGTTGCTGTCGGTCATGGCCGCATGATGCCTGTCCCCACCTTGATTCGCCACTTTTGCAGACCAACTTACCCGGCATGAATTACTTCAAGACCGCCCTCCTGCTCGCCGCGCTGACGGGTTTCTTCCTGGTGGCCGGCTATCTCTTGGGAGGCCAGACCGGCCTCGTCATCGCCTTCGTCGCCGCGCTGGGCATGAACCTGTTTGCCTACTGGAACAGCGACCAGATGGTCCTGCGCATGGCCAACGCCCAGGAAGTCGGGCCGGAGAACGCGCCCGAGCTGTTCAACATCGTCCACGAGCTGGTGCAGCGCGCCGGCCTGCCGATGCCGCGCGTCTACCTGATCGACGAGGACCAGCCGAACGCCTTCGCGACCGGCCGCGACCCCGAGCATGCCGCCGTGGCCGCGACCACCGGCCTGCTGCGCTATCTCAGCCGCGAGGAAGTTGCCGGCGTCATGGCGCACGAGCTGGCCCATGTTCGCCACCGCGACACGCTGATCATGACCGTGGCGGCGACCCTGTCGGGCGCCATCGGCATGCTGGCCAGCTTCGGCGGCCTGATGGGCGGTGGCCGCGATTCCGAGGGCCGCCCGCTGGTCAATCCGATCGTCGCCATCGCCGCAATGATCCTGGCGCCGATGGCCGCCATGCTGGTGCAGATGGCGATCAGCCGCGGCCGCGAATACGAGGCCGACCGCATGGGCGCGGAAATCTGCGGCCAGCCGCAGTGGCTCGCCTCGGCGCTGGCCAAGCTGCATGCCGGCACGCAGCAGATCCACAACGAGGCGGCCGAGCGCAATCCGGCGACCGCGCACATGTACATCGCCAACCCGCTCGCCTTGGCCGGCGGCATGTCGAGCCTGTTCTCGACCCATCCGCCGATGGAGGAGCGCATCGCGCGCCTGCAGTCGATGGGCGGCCCCAGCTACGCGCAGTCGCGCCCGCAGACGTCGTCGTCGGCACCGCGTGGCGGTCCTTGGGGGAATCCCGCGTCGCAGACCCCGCGCCGCGGTCCCTGGGGCTGATCTAGCCCTTCGACAGTAGCGCCGCCGGCTCCTCGCCGAGGTCGACGGCGAGGATGCGTTCGCCGCGGCGGGTGATGGCCGTGGTCGAGGTGTCGATCTCGCGCAGGTCCTTTTCGGTCTGGGCGAAGTGCTTCTTGAGATTGTCGACCCGGTCGTCGAGCCGCTTCACGTCGCCCAGGATCATCCCGACCATCTTCTGGATCTCGCCAGCCTGCTCGCGCATGCGCACGTCCTTCAGGACGGCGCGCACCGTGTTGAGCGTCGCCATCATGGTGGTGGGCGACACGATCCACACCCGCGCCCTGTAGGATTCCTCGACCAGGCCGGTGAAGTTGGCGTGCAGCTCGCCATAGACGGCCTCCGAGGGCAGGAACATCAGCGCCGATTCGGCGGTCTCGCCGGGCACGATGTACTTGGCTCGGATGTCGGCGATGTGCTTGCGGATCGCCTGCTGGAAGGCGCGCTGCGCCGCCAGCAGCGCCGCGCCGTCGCCTGCGGGGACCGCCCGCAGCAGGCTGTAGCTTTCCAGCGGGAACTTGGCGTCGATGGCGATCGAGCCCGGCGGGTTGGGCAGCTTCAGCAGGCAGTCGGCGCGCACGCCGGTCGAGAGCGTCACCTGGAAATCGTAGGCCGAGGGCGGCAGGGCGCTCTGGACCAGGTCGTTCAGCTGGACCTCGCCGAAGGCGCCGCGGGCCTGCTTGTTGGACAGGACCTCCTGCAGGCTGACGACCTGGGTCGACAGTTCGCCGATCTTCTTCTGCGCCTCGTCGATGCGGACCAGCCGCTCGCGCAGGTCGGTGACGATCTGGCCCGTGGCCTTCTCGGTGCGGTCGAGCCGCTCGGCGACGACCTTGCCCAGCGCCTGCTCCTGCTCGCGCAGCGACTTCTCGACCCGCTGCACGGTCTCGGCCTGCTGGCTCAGCGCCAGGGCAAGCTGCTGCTGCATCCGCTGCTCGGCCTCGCGGCTGCCGCCCCCCTGGCGCATCAGCACGGCGACCAGGACGACGACCAGCAGAACTACGGCGGCGAGGAGGGCGATCGACAGGATATCCATTGTCTTTCCTTATAGTCCGCCGGCTCGACAAGCGCACGGCCGGCCGGTAATCCAAGCGTCCAATGGCACGCAAATACGATCCCCCCGAGCACGATCCGGACGTCTGGCTGTTCGACCTGGACAACACCCTCTACCCGGCGCGCTGCAACCTGTTCTCGCAGATCGACGTGCGCATCGGGCGCTACATCGCCGACTGGCTGAAGGTCACGCCGGAAGAGGCGCGGGTCGTGCAGAAGCAGTACTGGCGCGACCACGGCACCTCGATGCGCGGGATGATGAGCCTGCACGGCGTCGATCCCACGCACTATCTCGATTACGTCCACGACATCGACTACTCGCCGGTCGAGGCCAATCCCGCGCTCGAAGCCTCGCTGCGCGCGCTGCCCGGCCGCAAGCTCATCTTCACCGCCGGCGACGTGCCGCACGCCGAGCGCGTGATGGAGCGGCTGGGCGTGGCGCATCATTTCGAGGCGATCTTCGACATCGCCGCGGGCGAGTACTGGCCCAAGCCGCATCCTCAGATCTACGAATCGCTGGTGAAGAAGCACGGCATCGATCCGACCCGCGCCGCCTTCGCCGACGACATCTCCGTCAACCTGAAGCCCGCCGCCGACATCGGTATGCGCACTGTGTGGATCCGCACCGACGAGAGCCTGAAGCGCGCGGCCGACGCCGATCTCAGCCACATCCATCACCAGACCGACGACCTCGCCACATGGCTCGACGACTGGCTGACCGAAAGGAACCTCAAGACGTGAAGATCCTGATTCTGGGCGCCGGCGCGGTCGGCGGCTATTGGGGCGCGCGCCTCACGCAGGCCGGCGTCGACACCACCTTCCTGCTGCGCGAGAAGCGCGCCGGGAAGGTGCGCCAGGAAGGCCTCGTGGTGAAGAGCCCGAAGGGCGATGCCGTCGTGCCGGTCAAGGTCGTGACCCGGGGCAGCGAGGGCGGCCCCTATGACGTCATCGTGCTGGCCTGCAAGGCCTACGATCTCGACTCGGCCATGGACTCGATCGCCCCGGCGGTCGGACCGGACACGGTCATCGTGCCGATGCTGAACGGCCATGCCCATTTCGCCGCGCTCGACGCGAAGTTCGGTGCCGCGCGCGTGGCCGGCGGCCTCGCCCGCATCTCCGGCATGCTGGGTCCCAACGGCGAGATCCTGCACAGCGGCGCCTCGGGTGTGTCGTTCGGCGAGCGCGACGGCAAACCGGCGCGTGCGTCTCTGGTCGCGCTCGACGCCGCCTGCAAGAAAGCCGGCATCGATGGCGGACTCAACGACAACATCAACCAGGATCTCTGGGACAAGTGGATCATGCTGTCGACGATCGCCGGCATGTGCGCCTCGATGCGCGGCACGATCGGCGACATCATGGAGAGCGAGGATGGCGCGGCGATCGTCGCCGAGACGCTCGAGGAAAGCCGCAAGGTCGCCGTCGCCGAGGGCCAGCCGCCGAGCGACAAGGTCGTGGCCAACCTGCTGGGCATGTTGACGGCGAAGGGCTCGAAGGCCGTGGCGTCGATCCTGGGCGACATGGAGAAGGGTGGCGCGGCCGAGGGCAAGCAGATCGTCGGCGACATGCTAGGGCGCGCCCGCAAGCACGGCATCGCTGCGCCCAACCTGCGCTACGCCTATGTCCATCTGCAGACCTACGAAGCGCGCCGGGCGCGCGGCGGACTGAAATAGAGGCCAGAGGTAGAAGCCAACATGAAGATCCTGATCCTCGGCGCCGGCGCGATCGGCGGCTATGTCGGCGGACGCCTGCACCAGAGCGGCGCCGACGTGACCTTCCTCGTGCGTGCGGGTCGCAACGAGGCGCTGCAGCGCGACGGGCTCGTGATCAGGAGCACCAAGGGCGACGTCACCCAGAAGGTGAAGAGCGTGACGAACGGCGCCGAAGGCGGGCCGTACGACGTCGTGCTGCTGACCTGCAAGGCCTACGACCTCGACTCGGCGATGGACGCGATCGCCCCGGCGGTCGGCGCGAACACGACG
>CAIYWM010000913.1 GCA_903929895.1 uncultured Alphaproteobacteria bacterium | reverse complement strand
GCCTGACGGGCAGCACACCTTCGAGGCCCGCGGTCTCGATCATTGTTCCGATCATGACGGCACCTGGAGCGAAAACGCTGGCGGCACTGCTCAACGTCACCATCGATCCCTCAATCGAGCTTCTGGGGCGGTTTCAGCAATGGCCCACATCGAGCTCCAGTGGCGAGGCCCTGCTGGTGCGGCGCGAGGGTGAAGACGTTGTTTACATCACACCGCCCCGGTTTCTGGATCCGACCAAGGTCATGCTTGGCTCTGTGCATGTTCCGCTTGCAACAGAGGAATTTGCGACCGCAGAGGCGCTCCTGCATGGCGATGGCGTATACGAGGGCCCGGACTACCGCGGTGTCGAAGTCTTGATGGGGTCTTTCCACATCGAGGGCATCGACTGGCGCGTCATCGCCAAGATCGAGCGCGATGAAGCATTGAGGCCAGCCCATCGCAAGATCCGCACGCTCGCGGCGGGAACTGCGGGCGCGTTGCTGCTCGCGGGCCTGATGGTCGCGCTACTGTGGCGCGGCCAGCGCGCCGGCATCCTAGCCTATCGCACGCAGCAGGAGACGGAGCGCGGGATGCTCACACAGCACTATGCACGCATGGTGGCGTCGGTGCGGGACGCCGTTTTCCTGACCGACAAGCAAGGCAATATCGTCGAAGCAAACGAAGCTGCTGTGAAGAGCTACGGGTACAGCATGGCGGAATTTCAGACGATGAACGCCGCTGATCTCAGGACGCCGGAGGAGCTGCCAAGACACGAGCAGCAATGGCGTCCCGCGGTGGGGCAATTGGGACACATCTATCAGACGATCCACCGTCGGAAGGATGGAACGACGTTCCCGGTCGAGATCGCGAACAACGCCTTCGAGATCGATGGCACGACGTACTATCAGGCATTTGCCCGAGACGTACACGCCAACCGCTCTCTCGAGGTCCAACTCCTCCGTCTTTCGCATTTGCACAAGGCGCTGTTCGCGGCCACCAGCACTCTGCTCAGGGCCAGGTCGGAGGACGAACTCTACAAAGGCATGTGCGACGTCATCGTCGATGTCGGCGGCTACTGCCTGGCCGACGTCGCGGTGCCCAACAACGACGAAGGCAAGACCGTCCGCTTCCTGGCAACCGCCGGCAGGGACGATGGCTATTTCGCAGGTGCATCGATCAGTTGGGGCGATGGTCCTCTGTCAAAGGGGCCGACGGGCGCCGCCATCCGGGAAGGCCAAATTCAGGTGAATCAGAATTTCTCGAAGAACCCGGCCATGGCACCCTGGCGCGACGCGGCACTCAAGAGGGGCATCCAGGCCAGTGTCGGTCTGCCCTTGCGCGCTTTTGGCGAGGTTTTCGGGGCGCTGACCATCTACTCGGATCATCCTGCTGCCTTCGATGGCGAAGAACGGACCATGCTGACACGTTTCGCGGAGGATATTTCCTTTGGAGTGGAAGCTCTAAGAAGAGGGCACGATCCTGCATCCTCGCAGCGCGGTTCTGGATCGTTAAGTTAAGCGCCAACCCGGATTGCAAAAGGGCTTACGCCAAAGCCGAAGTCGAACATCTGGGCGATGCCGCCGAGCGCGCAAGCGGGGGCGGCGCGCGCAACTGGACCGACGCCAATAGTGGCGGCCCAAGAGGCCCCAGCCGGGGAAAGTGTTTATTTAACTGGTAGAAGTATTGGAGCGGGCGAAGGGATTCGAACCCTCGACCCCGACCTTGGCAAGGTCGTGCTCTACCCCTGAGCTACGCCCGCGCTCCGATCCGGCTGGGTAGGTCGCCGGAAGGCGGCTCTGATAGGGCTTTTCCGGCGCCTTGGCAAGGGGCTGTCGCGACCCTCATCCGCGCGCCAGGAGACGCTGCAGATACTTGCCGTATTCGCTCTCGCGGATCGGCTGGATCAGCTTCTCGAAGGCGCCGTCGTCGATGTAGCCCTTGCGCCAGGCGATTTCCTCGGGGCTGCCGATCTGCAG
>CAIYWM010000912.1 GCA_903929895.1 uncultured Alphaproteobacteria bacterium | reverse complement strand
CCTGGGTCCTGGACGCGGAACGCGTCGCGCGCCTGCAAATAGGCCCCGACATCGGCGCCCCGAAAGCGATAGATTGCCTGCTTGGGGTCGCCGACTAGGAAGAGTGCGCCCGGCCGGATTTGGAACCGGGTCCAGTCGGCATCGCCATCGACCGGCTCGCCGCAAAGCCGCCAGAAGATTTCGGTTTGCAGCGGATCGGTGTCCTGAAACTCGTCGACGAGGACATGTGCGAAACGCTGTCCCAGCGCCTTCCGTACTGCCTCATGGTCGCGCAGCAAGTCGCGCGCTGCGAAAATCAGATCGTCGAAATCGAGCAGGGCGCTGGCGCGCTTATGGTCGCGATAGCGTTGCAGGATTGGACGTGCTTCCTCCATCAGCGCCGCCAGAGCGCGGCCGGCGGCGGCCTGCGCCAGCGCGACCCAAGCATCGCAGCAGGCGGTGTAGTGGGTCTCGGCACGGTCGTTCAGCCGGTCGCCGTCGGCCTTGGAGAGACCCGCCTGCTTGGCGGCGACAGCCCATTTGCCCTTGTTGCGATAGGAGGCGAAGGTCCCGGCCTTGGTGCAAAGGTCCGGATGAGGCCGCAAGGTCAGTAGGCAAACGAGGCCGGCAGGTGTCGCAGGATCGGGACCGTTCGCCACGCCGGCAGCCATTTCAGTGAACCGCTTGACGATCGCTACCGTTTCTAGCTCCGACGCCATCAAACCATTCATGAAGCCCGAGAATTCATCAACGGTCTGTTGGAAGGTCGTCAGGTGGCCTTCAAGTGAGGAAGTGGACGGAGCCGAGAGCGTGGGGCGACGACGCAGATTTTCTGCGATCTTATGGATGAGCGTCACGGTTTCGCCAGGGCTATGCAGCACCATCTCAGCCAGAATGCCGCCTTGGCTGCCGGACAGCCGTTCGCGCAGCCAGCCATCGATAATTTCGAGGAAGATAAGGTCGGCTTGGCTGCGATCCGTGACGCTAGCGCCTGGGTCGATGTCGGCCTCCGCCGGATAGGGCTTGATAAGGCGCTGACAGAATCCGTGAATGGTCGAGCAGGTGATTTCGTCGATCGCGACCCGGGCGGCGGCGAGATTTTCGCGATGGAACTGGGACAAGCCATCGGGCAGTGCCACGCGCAGCTCAGTTGTAATCGTACCGGCCGAGAGATCGGCGACGAACTCGCGAACTCGCGACAGCAACTCGCTCGCAGCGAGTTCAGTGAAGGTGACGGCCGCGATGGAACGCGGCGCTACACCTTCGGCTAACATCGCGGCGATGCGGCCGGCCATGACGGCGGTCTTGCCCGAGCCAGCACCCGCCTCGACCAGGATCGAGCGATCATGAAGGCTGATCGCATCGCGGCGCGCACCGTCGTCTTGCAGCACGTTGGACGCGTTGCTCATCATTTCGTCTCCCAGAGCCGAGCGACTTCGCCAAACCGTTCCGCGGCTGCTGGCATTTTGCGTTTGCAATAGGTGGCGCTTGCGTTGGCCGGCAGGGCGAAGGCGAGGTCGTCATAGTCGCCGCCGGTATCCGGACCAAGCAGGGCCGCGCCCCCCGCGAGGCTCGACCATGCCGCGCGCAGATAGCCGGTGATCTCCGCAAGCACGGCTGCGGGCTCGTTGAGCTGAAGATCGACGGACTCGCGCGGATAGAACAGTGAGGCACTAATGGCGACATCGTCGCCGAGAAGCGCCTTTACCGCGAAGGCATAAAGACACCGCTGAAGCTCACGTCCGCCATTGAGGCGGATGTCGCCGTGCGACGGCCGCCCTGTCTTGTAGTCGCGGACGAGAGCACGCGTGCCGTCTCCCGAGATATCGAGCCGGTCGATATAGCCGGCGATGTTGAAGTCAGTGTCCGGAATCATGACTAGCTTGCTCGCGTCCCAAGGCATTTCTGCGTCGGATTTTGGCTCCGCGCCGCCGAAGGGTACCTCACTGTATGAGCGTGAGCCTGGCAGACTATCATCGCGATAAGACAGGGCACGGCCCGCCATTACGCGAGCGTCGTCGAGGGTACGCCGCCAGATGACGGTCGGCGGAACCGCACGTTCGCTTTCCCAAATGACGGCGACGGCCTGCGCGGCATCTGCCACCGCCGCTTCGATGGCTTCGATGTGGGCTGAAACAAGACCACCGCCGGCTTCGAGTTTGCGCAGCGCGCGGTCGAGAATCATGTGGACGAGGTCACCGATCCCGAGCGGGTCGAGCACAAGCGGCTCTGCGCTACTCTGTGGCTCACGCCATCCGAAGGCATAGACCCACAGGAAGCTCAGCGGACTGCGTAGCAGGCGACGCAAAGAGCTGGCCGATTGGGTGCGGCTGAGGATGGCAAGAATAAGCGGATGATCCGCCCGCACTAGCCCGTCATGGGGAGTGATCTCGGTCTGTCGCCAGTCGCGCCAGCAGCTCCGCGCGCTGACCGCTTGCGGATCAGCGGCAAACTCTCGGGGCCGGGCCCCGAGACGGTCAGTCTCGCTAAATGCGTGTACCGGCGTCGCATTGCGGCGTAGATAGGTCTCGTTGCCTTGCGCGGCGAGCAGGGTACTGCGCCCCAGGAGACGCCCATCGCCGTCACGACGGGCGCGCGAGAGGACGACAGTATCGGCCGTCGTGGCGAGGATTGTCTCGAAATCGCGGCGATCGGCGAGATTGACCGGCAGCGGATCAAGTACCTGGGTCGGGATGACATGGTCCGGGATCAGACGGTCTTCTGCAATACCGCGCGGCCAGCGCGAGGAATTGAGGCCTAGGAGCCGCACGAACCGACGGGGCGATGCCGCGAGCGCGCTGGCAGACATCCAGGCAACGCAGACACTTGCTTCCAGTCCGTCGTCCTGCTTCAGGGATTCCAGCATTGCGTCGATCGAGGCAGCAGGGCCGGCAAGCAGCGCCTTGCGCCAGATCGTAAGCGCCCGGCCCTTGAGGAATGCTTCTCCGATCTCGCCAGCGCCATCTGGCCCTATTGCCAGAGCCTCGACCGCTGCGCGCAGCGCCGGAACATGGTCGGCGCCGTCGGGCCAGTCTTTGGGTCTTAACCGCTCCAGCAAGCGCTTCCAGGCGCCCGGCGTCGAGAGCGGTGCATCGGTCGGCAGGACACGAAGCCAGCCTTCAGGCAGGGTCTCGAATGGCCGGCTGTCCCGGCAAAGCGCCGCGAGGCGGCGCAGCCGGGATTGCGAAAGGCCACGGACCACGATGTCGGCCAACGCTGCGGCCGTCTGGCCGTCGCGGGTGGTTACGGTGCGGATGCCGTGCACGAAGTGCAGGTCGATGTTGGCATCGGCGCGCAGGGCCAGGAAATGGTCATCGTAGTCCGCGGGTGATGCTGTCGCGATCGCGATCTCCGAGGGCGATACGCCATTGGCGAGCAGGCTCCGCGCCCAGCGCATCGCCTCGATGGCCTCATGGTAGGCGGTAGCAGCGCTGACTGAGCTGATCTTTGGCGCTTGTGCCGATGCGCACGCGACCGTGACGCCAGTACCTTCCAGCCATGCGGGAACACTTCTCGGACCGGCCGTCCATTGCACTGGGATGTGGACGGTTAGAGCTTGGAGCAGTGGCCGCCAGCAAGGCGCGAGCTCGGTAAGGCCGACGATCT
Source organism: uncultured Alphaproteobacteria bacterium (assembly GCA_903929895.1). Lineage (GTDB taxonomy): Bacteria > Pseudomonadota > Alphaproteobacteria > Reyranellales > Reyranellaceae > Reyranella. The sequence continues at coordinate 690 of CAIYWM010000912.1, read as the reverse complement.
CCATAGGTCCAAGGACTGCGAACGCATGAGCGATGCGAGCAGTCGCGGCCACAACGATGTCCAGAGGCCGCATCATGTGGGGCGGAAGCTGGTTAAGAACTGCTGATTCCAGGCGCGCCATAGCGGCGAGACGCGGATGGTCGCCTGCGCAGACTGCAAGATCGATACCCGCATGCCAGACTTTGTTGAGCGTGTCGGCTACCGCGTCGATCATACCGGGAAGAGCCTTGATGCTCTCAAGTTCGCCCATCTGCGTGGAGGGCATGACCGCTTGAATGGCCGCACGCAGGCTCTCGTCGTCGATAGAGCGGGCGAAGCCTCCAGCCAGCCGAAGGGCAGCCTGCTCGAATGACATAAGCTGGAGGCCGTGACGACTGTCACGGCCAGCCGCCAGCCGAAACGTTCGCGCTGCGAGGCGTCCATGAACGACAAGAGTGGAGCGGTTTATGCCTGCCATGACCGCCTGCCTGCCAGAGATCATTGATAGTTCAAGCTCTGCGTCAGCTCCAAGGCTGTCGCAGTTTTCCCAGACTGGCTAAGCCCGGAATGCCGCCTGACTGTCGCTACAGCGTTGGCCGCTCGCCTGCTGGTGACCTCGTCATTGGACCCGTGTTTTGGCATCGCTTGCTTCCGAAACCTTGGGCTCATTTATCACTTTCCGTCGTCGAATGCTTTGAGACCAATTGGAGG